>CACWJV010000044.1 GCA_902761265.1 Oscillospiraceae bacterium
AACGCTCGTTTCAATCAGCGCGCCGTGGCTGAACTGGTGGATAAACGTCGCCTTGGTGCGCGCGTTGTCCGTTGCGCGCTTCCACGCGTAGTGCGGGCTCGCAAACTGGAGCGGCGGTGCAAAGTTGAAGTAGTCGATGTCGTTATCGGTCAGCGCGCGGTAGTAGTTCGGCTTGATTCCCGACAGCAGGTACTGCTCGTCGCCCTTTTGCAGCGACACGAGCATACCGTTTTCAAAGCGGTAAGTAAAGCCGTCGCCTGTGACGACACAGCTTTTTTCCGTGCCGGTAATCGTCACCTTGCCGTCGTTTTCCGGCTCCGGTCTTGCCGCCGCTTCCCGCAGCAGGAACTGGTCGAAGGTCTGCTCAAAGCCCTTGTCGGCCCAGCGGGTCGCCTCCTTGCGCAGGAACGAGAAGGTCAGCAGCACTTCGCCCTTTGTCTCGGGCAGATCGAGCGAAAGCGTAAAGTCGCGCTGCGAAAGCGGCGCAAGGTCAGCGTAGGCGCTTTCCTCCACCTTGCCTTCGGCGATTGTTTCGAAGGTCTTTGGCCTCCACCTTCATTTCGGCATAAACCTTTTTCACTTCGTAGTACGACGGGTGCGGTTTGCGGTCCGCCGCTACGATGCCGTTGGCGTTGAAATAGGTGTTGGATCCCACGATCGCCGCATAGTTATACGGCGGCTGGAACCAGTTTTCTTTTTCGTTGTAGTCGGAGCCGTAGAGCCACTGGTCGGCGCCGTCGACATTTTTATGGATCGCCTGATCCACAAAGTCCCAGATGAAGCCGCCCCAAAGATTGTCGTATTTTTCAAACGCGTCCATGTATTCCTGGAAGTTGCCGAGCGAGTTTTCCATCGCGTGGGCATATTCGCAAAACAGCACGGGCTTGGTATAATCACTCGCCTTGATCGGCTTGTTGTCCGCGGCAAGGGCGTTGGCGATATTGTCGAACCACGAGGTTTCCAGCGGGATCCGGTTGCCGATCTTTTCGACCTGATCCTCGGTCGGATACATCCGGGAAATGACGTCGCTCTTGGTAAAATCGAAGTCGCCCTCATAGTGGAACGGACGGGTTTTGTCGAGCAAAAGCGCGGCCTGCTTCATTTTCATAAAGTTGTCGCCGTCGCCGGCTTCGTTGCCAAGGCTCCACATGAAGATGCATACATGGTTGCGGTCGCGCAAAACCATACGCTCCATCCGGTCAACCGCCGGCTTTGTCCAAAGCGGATTGCTGCCGGGCACGCCTTTGCGGCGCACGCCGTGGGATTCGAGGTCGCATTCGTCCATCACCCAGAAGCCGTATTCGTCGCACAGATCGTAGAACACCGGATCGTTCGGATAATGGCTGCAGCGGATGGCGTTGATGTTGGCGCGCTTCATCAGATCAAAGTCCTGAATATAGCGCTCATAGGGCACTGTCCAGCCGTAATCGGGATCGTAGTCGTGGCGGTTGGTGCCGCGGATCAGCAGCGGCTTGCCGTTGACGAGAATCCGTTCGCCGTCGATCTCGACCTGACGGAATCCGATGCGGATCGCCTTATAGGTCGTGACGCCTTCGCAGGTGAACTTGAACAGCAGCGTATAGAGGTTCGGCGTTTCGCTCGACCAAAGCTTCGGCGCTGTGAAGTGCTGTTTGAACACCACTTTGTTTTCACCCGCGCGGGTCAGCAGATCGGTGCTGCCGACCGTGACGCGGCCGTCCTCGCCGATCAGCGTCGCTTCCATCTGGAACAGTTTGCCTGCGTCGGCGTAATCGTTGATAAACAGCTCCGCAACAAGATCCGCGTCAGCGTAATCGTTGCACAGCGTCGTTGTGACATAAAAGTCGCGCAGCGTCTGTTTGGGTTCGCTGTAAAGATAGACTTCGCGGTAAATACCGGACAAAAACCACATGTCCTGATCTTCCAGATAGGTGCCGTCGGTATAGCGGTACACGATGGCGGTCAACTGGTTTTGACCCGGACGGACAAACGCCGTCACATCGAATTCATGCGGCGTGTTGGAACCCTGCGAATAGCCCACGCGCTTGCCGTTGACCCAAACCTCCAGGCCGGCCTTGACCGCGCCGAAGTGCAAAAAGATTTCCCGGCCGAGGAAGCTGTCGGGCAGTGTGAACGTTGTCCGGTGCGCGGCGATTTCCTGATCCTCGTGGTGGATGCACGGGATCTTTTTCGGGTTGACGTCGATCGCATTCGGAAAGGAGTTCGCATAGTACCAGGGCTTGGTGTAGTCCTTTTGAAACTGCCAAACGCCCGGCACGGTGATGTCTTCCCAGCCTTTGTCGTTATAGTCTTCGTTCGTCACGTCGACCGGCAGCTCGCACACGCCTTTTTTCCAAAGGAACTTCCATGTGCCGTTCAGCGACAGCTTATACGGGCTGTCTGCGCGCGCCACAGCGGCTTTTTCGTCTGCATACGGCATAGCGATGACGTGACCGTCTTCTTTGTTTTCCCCGATGATCTTCGGATTCTCCCAAATATATTCCATTTTTCTTTATCCTTTCGGTGAAGCATTTAAAAGCGGATCAAAAACAGGAGCAAGCCTGCCAGCGCGCAAAGGAACGTGATTCCCCAGCGTTCGAGATAAGCGCCGATATAGCAACCGAGAAAACCGGGAGCGAAAATGATTTTTTGAAACAGATTGCCCTCACGGTAGATCTTTTCTTTCATATTCAGCGCATCCTCGATCGACGGATAGCTGTTGACATACAGCGAAAACGCAAACCAGTAGGCCACGATGTTCACCGCCGTCACGATCGGGTTGCTCATATGGAACACAAAGGTGCCGAGCACGGGACCGATGGCGAGCAGCAGCGCGAGCACCGCGTTGAACAGCGCCGGCACAAATCCGATGGCAAACGCGCCGCCGGCTTTCGGGAAAAGCTCATGTTCAATATGGGAACACAGCTCGTCACGCCTCAGCAGACGGGTGTCCTCCATCGGCCGCGCCGCAGCAGACGGGTGTCCTCCATCGGCACGCCGTGGATGCGGCAAACCATCTGTTCCCACAAACAGCGCACAAACGCACCCGGGAAGGTCAGATATCTTGTCAAAATATAAAATGCCGTCATCAGAATTCACCTCCGTCGTCCTGCAGGAGTTCCACCATTGTGATTTTTCCTTTTTGGAATTGTTTGATCAGTTTGGACGGCGCCATCCCGGCAGAAGCGAGCACCTGCGCCATCTCGTCATAGCCCTCCTGATTGTTGCACAGTACGCTGCAAAGCGCGTACAGGTTGCACGAGGACACACTGTAGGCCGGCGTGCCGCGGGAGGTCGTAAAGGACATGTAGTCCTCCATCGCCTGCATCGCTTTTTCATAGTCGCCCTGCAGCAGATAGCCGACTGCGAACTGCTCCTGATAGGTCGGTGCGGAACCGGCGGACGACGCCAGATGCGCCTTTGCGTCTTCGGCAACAGCGAGAATTTTTTCGGCGTCGGGTTCCTTTTGGAATCGATAGACGTTGGCCAGCGATTTATAAGCGGCCGCCTCCTGCTTATTGATGGCAAGACAGTCCTCCACGTACGCCTTTGTGCCCTCCACGTCGCCCAGCTTGGACGAGAGGTCGGCCATCGTGGACAAATACATCCACGGATGCCTGTTTTCGTCGAGCTGCTGTACAAGCTGCAGTTGTTTGAGCTGCTTCTCGTTCGGCGCGTTTTGCACATTTAACAGTACATAGCGGTAAAACTCCACGAACGCGGCGTTATGGACCGGATTGCCGTCCTCGTCCTTTTCCAGTTCGAGCGCCTGCAATTGGGCGTCGCGTTCTTCAAAATCAACGTCGGTCTCGCCGTAATACAAAATATCCTGCATAATCTCGTTGATCGCACTCGACGTTTTGGAAAGCGCGGCGTATTCTTCGGTCATCGCAAGATAGGCTTTGTTCCACGGCCGTTTGAGCGCCTTTTCGCCGAGATAGGTCGTCAACACTTCGTTTGCGTCACCGAGATAACCCATATCCGAAAACGTCTTTGCAAGCTGTTTGACGGCGGTGATGGAGTACGCGTCCTGGAAACTGGTCAGAGTTTGCAGATCGGCGCCGCTCTTTTGCGAAATATAGGTGGAATAAAGCGCCGCGGCGTCGCTCAACTCACGCGCCTCATAATGCATTTCCGCCTCCATCAGCGTGCTGTAATCGGCGATATACGTCGCGCTGAAATACAACGCCGCACCTGCGAGCACAAAGGTCAAAAGCAGCATCAGCACGGCCGGCACACGCAAGCCGGACGCCTTCATCACCTCGCGGCATTCGGTGCAATAGGGATAGTCCTCCCCAAAGCTCGTATCGCGTCTGCGTTCGCCGCAGCAGGTACAAAGTTCTTCTTCGGGGATCGCTTCGTCTTCCTGCGGTTCCTCCTGCGTTTCATCCAGCGCCTGAATCAGCGGTTCTTCGCCCGCTTTGTCCAGCTCCTGCTGCAACAAATCGCGGATGCCCTCCAGCTCCTGCACCAGTGCGTCTTCCATCGCCGGCGCCGCCTCGTTCTGTTGGGACGTTTGCGCATCGGTTGCCGGTTCTTCCGCCGCCGCTTCGCTCTCCGCCGTAAATTCTCCGGCGGGTTCAAGAACCGCTTCCGGCTCTGTTTTCGTTTCTGCAGGCGTTTGCAGTGCGTCTTCCTGCAGCGATTGTTCCTTGTTTTCCAACTCGTCCAAGAAAATACCTCCCTAAATGAATCAGTTCATTTTATTGTAACACTAAACAGGGAAAAATGCAACCAAAGCCGCATTTTATCTGTAAAATAATACCCTTTCTGCATCAAATGAAGTTTAATATTCGATATTCGAAATAAGAAGAGCAGCAGAAAGGCCATGCTCGTCACATGGCCTTTCTGTTTTTGGGGGGTGTGAAAGAGAAAGATAGGATCTATCATAACACGGTTGCCCGTGCCGACAGCATTTCAGCCCGACGTTCGTTGCGCGGCTGTTTTCGGAATCCGGATCTCATAGATGAAGTCGTTCTCGTTTTCCGTGCGCTGCATCTGCGCGTCGATCCCGGCGCTTTTCATTGTGTCGAACGCATGGTCGATCGTATTCAAAAAGATGCGCACATCACTGAACAGCCGCTTTGTCGTCCGTTTTGCCGGACTTTTCTGTGCCAGAAAGTCCGCCACCAGCTTTTCCGTCTGTGCAACATTAAGCTGACGCGCAATGACCTTTTCCAGCACCGGCAGCACGTCTGCCGCGTCCAGCCGCAGCAGGGCGCGTGCGTGCCGTTCGGAGAGTCCGTGCTCCGCCAGCAGCAACTGCGCCTGCCCCGGGAGCGACAGCAGCCGCAGTTTGTTGGAGATTGTTGACGGCGCTTTGCCCAGCCGCCGGGCAGCCTCCTCCTGCGACAGACCGAAAGACTGCATGAGCTGCTCAATCGCCAGCGCTTCTTCAAAATAGCCGAGGTTTTGCCGCTGCAGATTTTCGATCAGCGAAAAGATCGCCGATTTCATCTCGTTGACGTCCACCACAATGCACGGAACCATCGCCATTCCGGCCAGACGCGACGCACGCAGCCGCCGTTCGCCGGACACCAGTTCATATCCATTTTCGCACGCGCGCACCGTGATCGGCTGCAGAATGCCGTTCATGCGGATGCTGATTGCCAGATTGACCAGTTCACTCTGGTCAAAAACGCGCCGCGGCTGGTGCGGATTCGGAACAATTTTTTCCGTCGGAATCAACAAAACCTGCCCTGCCGCACGCGGCTGTTCCTGAACCATTAGAAAACCTCCCTTTGCTGCATTCATTCTAGCACACAAAGGGAGGCTTGTCCAATATATTTCGTCGACAAAAAGGGGGATGGCGTCTGCGTTTTCGGCGTTATCCGAGCGGAAAACGCGCGATTTTTGCCGAAGGACGCGGATATGGCGCAGGTGTGGGCGACTGTTTTTTGAGCTCCAAAATCGTCCGCTCCCCCGCCGTTTCCAGTTGCAGCGTGTGGACTTTCTCTACCCTGCCGCCGAGCTGGCCGATTGCTTTCTTTGCCCCGGCCAGTTCTTCCTGCGTTTTGGCGCTTTTCATCGCAAGAAACCGGCCGCCGACCTTGACGAACGGCAGACAGTATTCTGACAATACAGCAAGATTTGCCACCGCGCGCGCCGTCGCTATATCGTATTGTTCCCGATAGGGTCTGCTCTGCCCCGCTTCTTCGGCGCGCTTGTGCAACAGTTCCACATCCAGTTCCAGCTTTTGACTGATATCATCGAGCACCATCAGCTTCTTTTTGGTACTGTCCAACAGCGTTACACGCAGATCCGGCCGTGCGATTTTGAGCGCAAGACCCGGAAATCCGGCGCCGGTGCCGACGTCGATCAGCTTTGCGTCCTGCGGAATCTCCACCTTTGCCAGCACGGAAAGACTGTCCGCAAAATGCTTGACACAAATCTCCTGCGGGTCTGTGATGGCGGTCAGGTTGATCTTTTCGTTCCAATCACACAGCAGCCTCGCATAGCGATCAAACCGTTCGAGCGCCCGGTCGTCCAGCGAAACGCCGAGCGACGCGGCAAGCGCCTTGAGATAGCTTCGGTCAATCATTGCCCTGTCCCTCCTGCTGCGCGTCCGTCCGGTGCTTTTCGGCGCGTTTTTGCGCCTCCTGTTTGCGCAGATAGATCATCAGCACCGAAATATCCGCCGGGCTGACGCCCGAAATGCGGCTCGCCTGCCCGAGATTTTGCGGTTTGACCCGGTTCAGCTTTTCCTGCGCTTCCATCCGCAAACCTGTGATGGTCTGGTAATCCAGCGTTTCATCAAGCTTTTTGCTTTCCAGCCGGCGCATCTCCTGCGCCTGTGCAAACTGGCGTTTGATATAACCTTCGTATTTGATGGAAATTTCCACCTGTTCGAACACGTCCGCCGGCAGATCCGGTCGATCCGGGTCGAACGGCGCCAGTAATTCATAGCTGAGCTGCGGCCGTTTGAGCAGTTCCACCAGCCGGCAGCCGGTCTTCATCGGCGATGTTTCACGTGAAACAAGCAGCGCGTTCAGCGCGTCGCTCGGCGCAACACTCACCAGCGCGACACGCGCTTTTTCCGCTTCGATCAACCGGATCTTTTCCTGCAGCCGCTGATACTTTTTTTCTCCGACAAGCCCGATTTCATAACCGCGGGCGGTCAGCCGCAGATCGGCGTTATCCTGACGCAGCAGCAGCCGGTATTCCGAGCGCGACGTCATCATGCGGTACGGGTCGGAACAGCCGCGCGTGACCAGATCATCGATCAGCGTGCCGATATAGGAGCTGGCGCGGTCGAGGCATAGGCGGTGCGCATGACCTGCACATGCTCGAGACCCGGCACCGTGCGCAGGAGCTTGAGCTGTACATCTTCAGGCAGCGAGGAGGACATGCCCTGCAGATACATCTCTTCCGTATGTTCGCCGCAGGGTTCGATAAAGATTTGATGGCGTTCCTTTTCGGAAAAACGCACGATCTTGTCCTCAATGCTCGGGCAATAGCGCGGGCCCTTGCCGTCGATCTTGCCGGAAAATAGGGGAGAGCGGTGCAGATTTTCGAGGATGATCCGCTTGGTCTCGCTGTTGGTATAAGTGATGTAGCACGGCAGCTTATTTTGCGGTTGAATCTCTCCGTCAAAGGAAAACGGCACAATATGTGGATCGCCGTCCTGCCGTTCCAGATTGGAAAAGTCGACGCTTTTGCGATTCACCCGCGCCGGCGTGCCCGTTTTGAACCGCCGGGTCGGCACACCCAGACGTTTGAGCGACGCGGCAAGCGCCGTCGCGGCAAACATACCGTCCGGGCCGCCGTCATAGGATACATCGCCCACATAGATGCGACCGCCGAGAAACGTACCGGTTGCAAGGATCACACAATCTGCTTGATAGACTGCTTCCAACCGGGTCAGACATTGCCAGCGGCCGTCGCCGGTTCGGGTCAGATCCACCACTTCCGCCTGGACGATTTCCAGTCCGTCCTGCAGCTCCATCACATGCTTCATATATTCGCTGTAGCGCCGCCGGTCGATCTGGGCGCGCAGCGAATGGACGGCCGGGCCTTTGCCCAAATTCAAAATCCGGCTTTGCAGCGTATTGGCGTCCGCTGCCTTTCCCATCTCGCCGCCGAGCGCATCGATTTCACGCACAAGGTGACCCTTGGACGTGCCGCCGATCGACGGGTTGCAGGGCATGTTGCCGACCCAGTCCATATTGATAGTAAAGACGCCAACCTGCGCACCGAGCCGTGCGGCAGCCAGACCGGCTTCAATACCGGCATGGCCGGCGCCGATCACGATGACGTCATAGGATTTTGCAAAGTATTGCATAGTGCCTCCCGACGAATGCGCATGTTTCACGTGAAACACCGCGCAGTTTCATTGGATAAAAAGAAGGAAAACGATCCGTTGTTCATTTGCGATAAAATAAAGCAACAGAGCGCTATATTTCGATATTAGAATTATATTGACACGGCTAAGTCCGCTTTTTTGTTTTTAAATGTCGACAAATTCACTGTCTGTCCTGTAAAACAAGCGGCAGCAGGTCGCCGGCAGCGGCAATGATATGCGTCGCGTTATGGGCGCGGAATTCTTCTTCGCTGCCGTAGCCGAACAGCACGCCGCAGCTATCAACCCCGGCGCCTGTCGCGCCGTCGAGATCATAGAGCCGGTCGCCGACCATCAGCACCCGGCGTTTGTCGGCGGCGCCGAGTTTTTCCATACTGCTTTCAATCAGGTCTGTCTTGCTCGCGTGGCGGCTGTCGTCAAAGGCGGTGCCGGTCACTGCGTCAAACAGATCGGTAATACCGAGATAGCCCATCACATCATAGATCAGCGTCTGCGGTTTGGAAGAAGCGATGCCGAGCCTGACGCCGTTGGCGCGCAAAGCTTCCAGCGTTGCAAGCATTCCGGGATAGAGTGCGCATTCATAGATACCCTTTTCCCGGTAGCGGGCGCGGTAGCTTTTGATATAATCGTCTGCGCGGCTTTCCGGCACACCGTAAAAATGGGTAAAGCTGTAGTAAATCGGCGGCCCGATAAATTTGCGCAAATCCTGCAAATCGGGTACCGGATCGCCCTGATCGAGAAACGCGAACTGCAAGCTTTTGAGGATGCCTTCGCCGGTATCCACAACCGTTCCGTCAAAATCAAAGATTACATAGTCGTATTTTTTCATAGGTTCCTTTTCTAGATATAAACACAAATAAGGGCGAACCGCGGTCCGCCCACATTTTCTTATCTTAATGCTACCAACTGGAAGGGGATGACACGGTCGTCGGCCAGCGTGATGTTGCTCTCACCGTAGATTGCGGTCTGGATCCGTTGGGCGGCAAGCTCAAAATCAATCAGCACAAGCGAAGTCCCGCCAATCATACCGGCACGGAATACATCGTCATCCGCAATCGTGGTTTGCTGGATTTCAAAGTTGAGCCAGCCGTTTGCCAACCCTTGCACACCGTAGGAGAGAATCTCCATACGCGTCAGATCCGTCTTGACATACTTGAACAGTGTGTCGAGCGCGTTGTTCAACTGGGAGATGCCGGCGCCCTTGGCGGATTCCATCAGCGCCATAATGACCTTGCGCTGGCGGCGGGTACGGCTGACGTCAGAGTCGGAATCGCTTTTGCGGATCCGCGCATAGACCAGCGCCTCCCAACCGTCTAGCTTGACCGCCGGACCGGATTCGATGGTGTGTACCGTCGTTCGGTTGATATATTCCGCTTCGTAATCCTCAACCTCGATCGTTAAACCGCCCAAAGCGTTGATGATATCGGTAAAGGAGCTGAAATCTACAGCGACGTAGTAGTCGATCTTGACTTTAAAATCGTTTTGGATCGTTTCGATCAACGTTTCCGGCCCGCCATAGAAATAGGAGGAGTTGATTTTGCCGTACATATCCTTGCCGCGGGCGTTGATATAGGTCCATGTGTCCCGGAAAAGCGACGTCATGTTGATTTTTTTCGTCTTTTTGTTGAGCGACAAAATAATCAGCGTATCGCTGCGGCCGCCGTTTTCCAGCGCGTCGGCGGAGTCAAGCCCGATTAAAAGCACGTTGATCACATTTTTGCTGGAATAGGGCGTACCGCCGTTGTTTGCCCATTTATAAAGATAATCGTTGAGCGAGCCGGCTTGATTGATCGAGTTCATCGCATCGATTTCCTCGTCCTCATAGATTTCATCCGTAAACGACGGCGCCGTCTGATTTTGGGCCGAATCTTCGTATTGGATCTTGCTGAGCTTCGCGTTGATATAGCCGATACCTACCGCGAATATAACGACAAAGACCGCCAGCAAAAAATATAGATTTTTGGCTCTGCGCCGCTTGTTTGTCCAAAAGAAACGGGCGATGGGATTCCCTTTCTTTTTTTGAGCAGTTTCACCGTTCAACCGGTTCCCTTCTTTCTTTTTCTATGCATCTATTATGCTTCGTCCTGGTTTTGGGTTTCCGTTGTTTTCGTTTCCGACATTTCGTCCTCGTTGGCGATCGGCGCAGCGGAGACAACCGTTTCGCCTTCGGACACACGCATCACACGCACACCCTTAGAGGTGCGTGAATTGATATTGATCTGGTTAGCCGGGATACGGATCACGATGCCGTCGGAAGAGATCAAAATCACGTCGTCCTTGTCATTGACCAAAGAAACCGAAACGACCTTGCCGTATTTGTCGGTCTTATAGTTGGTGGAACCCTTGCCGCCGCGGGTCTGGCATCGGTATTCGGAAAGATCCGAACGTCTGCCGTTGCCGGTTTCGCTGACAGTCAGAATATAGGAAACGTCCGCCGCATCTTTTTCCAGCGCGCACATACCGACCACTTCGTCGTCCTCGCTCTTAAGCTCAATCGCACGCACGCCGCGGGCCGTTCTGCCGATGGCGCGGGCGTCCGATTCGTGGAACCGGATGCCGAAGCCGCCGCGGGTGGCAACATAGATATCGTCGTCGCCGGACGTCAGCTTCACCCATGCGAGCTCGTCCCCCTCGTCGAGATTGATCGCAATGATGCCGCCCTTGCGGATGTTGCGGTATTCGTCGAGCTTGGTGCGTTTGATCACACCTTTGCGTGTAACCATGCACAGATAGTATTTGTCTTCGCCGAAGTCGGGCACTTTGATCATGGCGCTGATCTTTTCGCCGGCCTCGAGCGGCAGAAGATTGACCACATTCATACCCTTGCTCTGGCGGCTGCTTTCGGGAATCTCATAGCCCTTGAGCCTATAGGTGCGGCCGAAATTGGTAAAGAACATAATATAGTCGTGGCTCGAGCAAGAGAACATCGTTTGCACCACATCCTCTTCGCGCCGGCTCATGCCTTTGACGCCGCGGCCGCCACGTTTTTGGATCGAATATTCGCTCGTCGGCATCCGTTTGATATAGCCGAACGTCGTCAGCGTATACATGCACTGTTCTTCGGGGATGAGATCTTCCACATCCACTTCGCCGCTGACGGAGGCGATTTCGGTCAGTCGCTCGTCGGCAAACTTTTGACGCAGCACCATCGATTCATCTTTTACAATCTCAAGCACCCGCGTTTCAGACGCGAGAATCTCGTTATATTCGGCGATCTTCGCCCGAATCGCTTTCAGTTCGTCCTCAATCTTGATCCGCTCCAAACCGGTCAACTGACCGAGTCTCATCTTGACAATAGCGTCCGCCTGGATCTCGTCGAGGTTGAAGCGTTCCATCAACTGCTGCTTGCCCTCGTTTTGGTCCTTGGCTTTGCGCAAAAGAGCGATGATCTCGTCGATATAATCGAGCGCGGTCTTCAAGCCTTCCAAAATATGCTCGCGCTCCATCGCCTTGCGCAGATCATACCGTGTGCGGCGTTCGATGACCTGCTCCTGGAAATGGATGTACTCTTCGAGAATCTGTTTGAGGGTGAGAATGCGCGGCACACCGTCCACCAGTGCCAGCATGATGATGCCGTAGGTGATCTGGAGCTGCGTCATGGAATACAGCGAGTTCAGCACGACCTGCGGATTCGCGTCCTTTTTCAGATCGATCACAAGGTTCATGCCCTCGCGGTTGGAATAGTCGTTGATATCGGAGATACCTTCAATGCGCTTGTCCTTGACAAGATCGGCGATCGATTCGATCAGACGGCGCTTGTTGACCTGATAGGGGAGTTCCGACACCACGATCTGGAAGCGGCCGTTTTTCGCTTCCACAATTTCGGCGCGGGCGCGCACGGTGATCTTAGCGCGGCCGGTGCCATAGGCGGCGCGGATGCCGGCTTTGCCCATGATGATGCCGGCGGTGGGGAAGTCCGGGCCTTTGATATATTCCATCAGCTCTTCGAGCGAGGCGTCCGGATGGTCGATCAGATAGCACATGCCGTCGATCACTTCACCCATATTATGCGGCGGAATATTCGTCGCCATACCCACGGCGATACCCGTGGAGCCGTTGACTAGGATGTTGGGAAACCGGGAGGGGAGCACCGTCGGTTCTTTCAGCCGGTCGTCGTAGTTCGGAATAAAATCGACCGTTTCCTTGTCAATATCGGTGAGCATCTCCATCGAGATTTTGCTCATGCGCGATTCGGTATAACGGTAGGCCGCCGGCGGGTCGCCGTCGACAGAACCGAAGTTGCCGTGGCCGTCCACCAAAAGATAGCGCGTGGAAAACGTCTGTGCCAAACGCACCATCGCGTCATAAACCGACGCGTCGCCGTGCGGATGGTAGCGGCCCAAAACGGAACCGACGGTGTCGGCGCATTTCCGGTAGGCCTTATCGGGATACAGACCGTTTTCGTGCATCGTATAGAGGATACGGCGATGCACGGGTTTTAATCCGTCGCGCACATCGGGCAGCGCACGCGACGTGATGACCGACATGGAGTAGCTCAAAAACGACGAGCGCATCTCCTTGTTGAGGTCAATATCTATAATCGTTTGATTTTCGTAATTCGAAGTGTTGTCCATTGTAATCACCTTGCCTTTACCGAGCCTTAAATATCAAGGTTCTGCACGTATTTGGCGTTCTTTTCAATAAACTCGCGGCGCGGTTCCACTTTGTCGCCCATAAGGATGGAAAACGTCTCGTCCGCCTGCACCGCATCCTCCAGCGTCACACGCAGCATCGTGCGGTGCTCGGGATCCATCGTGGTCTCCCAAAGCTGGATGGAGTCCATTTCACCCAGACCTTTATAGCGCTGGATCGCGGCGCCGGGCATCTCGACCATCTTGCGGTCGCGCTCCTCATCGGAATAGCAGTAGACGTGCTTTTGCCCTTTCGAAAGGCGGTAAAGCGGCGGCTGTGCGATATAGACGTAGCCGTTGTCGATCAGCGGCCGCATATAGCGGAAGAAGAACGTCAAAAGCAGCGTGCGGATATGCTGGCCGTCGACGTCGGCATCGGCCATGATGACGATCTTGTGATAGCGCAGCTTTTCGATATTGAAATCCTCGTCGATCCCGGCGCCGAGCGCGGTGACAACCGGCATCAGCTTGTCGTTGCCGATGACCTTGTCGAGCCGGCTTTTCTCCACATTGAGCATTTTGCCCCACAGCGGCAAAATCGCCTGGATCGTGCGGTCGCGGCCTTCCTTGGCCGAACCGCCTGCGGAGTCACCCTCAACGATGAACAGCTCGGTCTTGGACGGATCACGCTCGGTGCAGTCCGCCAGCTTGCCGGGCAAAGAGTTGCTTTCCAACGGCGATTTGCGGCGGGCGGCTTCGCGGGCTTTGCGGGCGGCTTCGCGGGCACGCGACGCGTCGAGCGCTTTGGAAAAGATCAGCTTTGCCGTTTGCGGATTTTCTTCGAAATAATCGGTCAGCTTGTTATAAACCGTGTTGGCCACAAGCTTTGTCATCTCGGTGTTGCCGAGCTTGCCCTTGGTCTGGCCTTCAAACTGCGCGTCGGTCAGCTTGACGCTGATCACGGCAACCAGTCCTTCGCGGCAGTCGTCGCCGGATAAATTTTTGTCGGTATCCTTGAGAAACTTATATTTTCTGCCGTATTCGTTAAACACCTTGGTCAGCGCGTTTTTAAAACCGGTTTCGTGCGTACCGCCGTCGACGGTGTGGACGTTGTTGGCATAGGAAAGAATTGTCTCGTTATAACCGTCGTTGTACATCAGCGCGATCTCGGCGCTCTTTTCACCCTTGACGGTGGAAAAATGGATCGGCGTTTCGTGCACCGGCGTCAAACCGCGGCTCTCGTTGATATATTCCACAAACGAACCGATGCCGCCTTCATAGCAGAACACGTCTTCGACGATATTGTCCGGGTCGCGTTTGTCGGTCAATGTGATGGAGATGCCGGCGTTGAGAAACGCGGATTCGCGTAAATGGCGCTGCAGCGTTTCATAGTCGTATTCCGTCGTCTCCTGAAAGATTTCGGCGTCTGGCTTAAACTTGATGAAAGTACCGGTCTGATCGGTGTCGCCGATGATTTTGAGGTCGGTTTCAATCTTGCCGCGTGCAAAGCGCTGATGGTGGACGTGGCCGTCCTGCGACACTTCCACCTCAAACCATTCGCTCAGCGCGTTGACCACGGAGGAACCCACGCCGTGCAGACCGCCGGAAACCTTGTAGCCGCTGCCGCCGAATTTACCGCCGGCGTGCAGCACGGTCAAAACGACCGTGACGGCAGGCAAACCCTGCTGTTCGTTGATCCCGACGGGAATGCCGCGGCCGTTGTCGCGCACGGTGATGATATCGCCCGGCAAAATTTCCACTTCGATATGCGTGCAATAGCCGGCCAGCGCCTCGTCGATCGAGTTATCCACAATTTCATACACAAGATGGTGCAAACCGCGTGGGCCGGTGGAACCGATATACATACCCGGACGTTTGCGGACAGCTTCCAGTCCTTCCAATACCTGAATGGCGTCGGCGTTGTATTCCTCTGTCACTTGCGTATCCATCGTTTCGATCTGGGTGAATTCATCGGGCGTACCTTCTTCGCGCACGAGCTCCAGATCCTGTGTTTCCTGTTTGATTTCGTTGTTATCCACGGTTCATCCTCCGTATCTGTGTAGTTCATCTATCTGAAAATCTTAAAATGACTGATTTTTCTGTGTTCTGCCCATCAGCGTCGCCACGGACACGGGCGAGATATAAACGGTTTGATCCTTTGTCACAATGAAGGATTTCGGCAGATCGTAGGACACATACTTCACGCGTCCGCTTTTTTCCGCCTGTGCCAAAAAATCGCGCGTCGTTTTGCTGATGGTTGTGTTGTCCATATCGAAAAAGCCGACGATCTCCTGCGTGGTGATCACAGTGTTTTGTCCGAGATGCAAATACATGGCGTTCTTCCTTAAATGATTCTTCCGTTCTTCATACGGATCGCTTTGCCGTACTGCAGATTCTGCACCGACGCAGGATCGCAGCAGGTGATAAATACCTGCCAGTCGCTGATGTGGTTGAGAATATAGTTTTGCCGGAAACTGTCCAGCTCGCTCATCACGTCGTCGAGCAGCGCCACAGGCTGTTCGCCGGTGAAGTTGCGGATGACCGCAGCCTCGCCGAGCTTGAGCGCCAGCGCCGCCGATCGCTGCTGTCCCTGCGAGCCATAGCTGCGGGCGGACAGATCGTTGATTTCGATCAACAGATCGTCCCGGTGCGGACCGACCGAGGTGCTGCCGGTGACAAGATCGGTCTTGCGTGCGGCACGCAGCAGATCGCGCATGCCCTGACGGATCTCTTCTTTGCTGTTGCCGCCGGTGCTGCTTGCTTCCTGGTAGGTGATGGCAAGCGTTTCCTTTTTGCCGGAGATGCCGCCGTAAATCTCGGTTGCAAATGTACCCAGCCGGTGGATATACCCGATCCGCTGGGTGATCAGCTCCGCGGCGTAAAACGCGATCTGTTCCTCCCACACGTCGAGCGTGTCATACAATTCGCTGTGGTACATCAGATCCTTCAGCAGCATATTGCGCTGCGCGAGCGCTTTGTTATACCCGGAAAGCGCCAGCGCGTATTTCGGTTTGAGCTGGCTGATTGCGGCGTCCAAAAACTTGCGCCGTTCATACGGCCCGTCCTTGACCAGCGACAGATGCACCGGCGAAAACACAACCGCCAGAAACGAACCCATCACCTTGGCGGGCGACGTGAGCTTGATGCCGTTTTTGGTAAACCGCCGCGTCTTTTCAATCGACAAAAGCAGGTTTTGGTCGCGGCCTTCGCCGAAGTAATCCAGCGACAGCGCCGCTTTTGCCTCGCCGAAGCCGACACATTCCGCGTCCTTCGCACCCCGGAAGCTGCGGCAGCCGGTAAACAGCCAGATGCTTTCCAACAGATTTGTTTTTCCCTGCGCGTTGTCGCCCCAGATCAGGTTGACGCCGTCGCACGGTTCGACCGCGGCAGACGCAATATTGCGGAAATTTTTCAGCTCCAACTGCGTGACTCGCATGTTACAACCTCATACTGCTGTTTCTCAAATTCAAAATAATCGCCGTTGCGCAGCTTTTTGCCGCGCTGGGTACAAACGATACCGTTAACCTTCACAAGGCCGTCCTGAATCACAAATTTTGCTTCTCCGCCGGTGGAGACGACGCTCGAAAGCTTGAGCGCGGAATCCAGACGGATATATTCGGTTTTGATTTGCAGCGTCGCGCGTTTTTTCGGCGCAACTTTGACATGTATTTTCATGATCTGTTACTCTTTTCGGGTTCTGTTCAGATTCTGACGGGCAGAACCAAAAACAGGAATGCTTCGCCTTCGACCGGCAAAATGAGGATCGGCTGATTGGCGCTGTTGAATTCAATCTTGATTTCGTCCGTTTCGCACGCTTTGAGCGCGTCGAGCATAAACTTACTGTTGAAACCGATCTCAAGATCCTGACCCTGAACGTCGGCTTCCATCTTATCGGTTGCCGTACCGATCGAGGTGATGGACGAAAACTTCATACGGTTTTGACCGACAACGCAGCGCACAGGGCTGGAACGGTCTGTGATGATCAGCGAGGTGCGCTCCACACATTCGATCACACGGCGGGTCTGCGCATGTACAGTGGTTGCGGCAGACAGCGGGATCGCCGCTTTGTAATCGATGAAGTTGCCTTCGAGCAGACGGGAGATGATGCGGTAGTCGCCGACTTCAAACAAAATGTGCCGTTTGCCGACGGAGATGGAATACATCGCCTCGTCGTCTTCGCTGAGCTTGACGATTTCACCGAGCGATTTTGCCGGTACAACAAAGCTGACCGGGTCGCCGCTGTAATCGATTTCTTCGCGGCGAATCGCGAGTCTTGCGCCGTCTACAGCCACCAACACGATCTTACCTTCGCTGATTTCAAACTTGACGCCGGAGTGCACCGGGTTCCGTTCGCTGGTGGAAACGGAGAAAATCGTTTTGCGGATCATATCTTTCAAAAGTCCCTGTTGGATCACGATCGGGAAGCCGCCGGAAATGGTAGGCAGATCGGGATACTCCTCGGCGGAGGTGCCGATGATGGAATACTCCGTTTCGCCGCTCTTGATCTTGCAGATATTTCTTTCGTCGCTTTCGATGCTGACCGTCTCATCCGGGAGCATACGCAGAATATCGCAAAAATTCTTTGCATTCAGGATGATGCTGCCGTTTTCCTCCACTTCGGCTTCCAGATAGGTTTCCGTGCCGACCTCCAGATCGTAGCCGGTCAGGCGGATGGAGTCTCCGAGCGCGTCGATTAAAATACCTTCGATCGCCGGGATGGTGGATTTACTGGAAACGGTCCGCTGCACATTCATGCACAGCTTTGCAAGCTTTGCGCTGTCGCAAACGATTTTCATGGTTTTTGCCTCCTCGCAAGAAAAGTAAGAATAAAGAATGTAGTAGTCTTAGTAGGGGATGTGAAAACATGGAAAACAGCGATGACGCCGCAGAAACAGGGCGTTTTCTTTTCTCACCGGCCTTTGAAAAAGCATGTGCAGAAATTGCAAAACGGCAGGCGGCTGTTTGTCAAACATGAAAAATGTGGAATCTTTCCTGTTAAAAGTGAAATAAACTGTGGAAAACTTTGGTTATTCGTTGATGTTTTTGATGATGTCGTCCACGGTCGCTTTCAGCGTCATGTTTGTTGCAAGCTTGTTTTCCATTTCTTTGATCGAATAGATCATGGTGGAATAGTGCTTGTTGGAAAACTCCGCGCCGATCGCGCTCAAAGACAGGTTGGTCACTTCGTGAATGATATAAATCGCAACCTGCCGCGCCTGGGAGATGTTGGCGGAGCGTTTTTCCGACCGGATGTCGGCCGGGCTGACGTTGAAGGTACGCGATACTTCATTGATGATGTTTTCAACGGTGACCGGCGTGGGCGGATTGTCACCCATAATATCGGAGATTGCGCGTTTCGCAATGGCGATATTCGGCCGGGCGCCTTCTACTTCCTGATAGGCCTTGATCTTTTTTACGGTGCCTTCGAGCTGGCGGATGTTCTTTTTGATGTTTTCCGCAATAAACGACACCACGTCGTCGCTGAGATCGACGTTGAGCTCTTCGGCTTTTTTCTTAACGATCGCCATACGCGTTTCCAGCGCAGCCGTTCTTCGAGCGTAAGCATTTCGCGCGGCGGACGGTCGGACGAAAGCACAATCTGTTTGCCGGCGTTTTTGAGCGCCTCAAACGTGTGGAAGAATTCCTCCTGTGTGGTCTCTTTGTTCGCAATAAACTGGATATCGTCCACCAGCAGCACGTCGCAGCCGCGGTATTTGTCGTGGAAGGTACTGGTGCTGTGTTCCTTTAAATGGTGGATCAGCTCGTTGGTAAAGTGTTCGCCGCTGATATAAAGGATCACTTCGTGCGGCCGCTGGCGTTTGATCTCGTGCATGATTGCGGACAGCAGGTGCGTTTTACCGAGACCGGAGTGGCCGTAGATAAACAGCGGGTTATACGCTTTGCCGGGATTGTTTGCCACATTCAGCGCCGCCGCGTGTGCAAAGCGGTTGGACGGGCCGATGATGAAGTTTTGGAAGGTATAGGCTGTTTCCTCCTCCGCGGTCGGCGAAGACTGCGGTTCGGCGGAAAAGCCGGTTTTGAGTTGTGACGAATCGTCCGGTGTTACATAATGCACACGGACGGGAAACCCGAACGCGTCGGCGCAGGCTTCCTCAATCAGCGAGGAAAACTTGTCTTCAATAATTTTGCGTTTAAAATCACTGATCGACAGCGTGATGGTATCGGACTGGAAGCTGACAAATTCCAAAGGCGAAAGCCAAACGTTATAGGCAACTTCCGTCACGCGGGAACGCAGCAGTTCTTTGATTGATTCCCAGATCTCAACAAACGAATCCATGATCGACCTCCTTAATTTTTTCAAAACCGATGTTGCAAGAATGAAAGAAGTATATTATAATAGGTATACTTACATAATTACAAAAATATATAGATAGGCAGAATACTCTAATATAATTACATTACATTATAACATGTTTCAAAAGAACGTGTCAAGCATTTTTCCACATGTAAAAAACGAATGTGAAAAAAATGAAAGGTTGTGAAAAGAATGACAAAAAAACAGCGGGCCGCCCTTTGCGTAGCCGCTTTAAAAGAGGAATATCCCGACGCGCTGTGTTCGCTGGAATATACCGATCCGCTGCAACTGCTGATTGCCACGCGCCTGTCGGCGCAGTGTACGGACGCGCGGGTCAACCAGGTCACGCCGGCGCTGTTCGAAGCGTATCCCACACTCGATGCGTTTTGCGACGCAAAGGTGGAGGACGTGGAAGGATATATCCATTCCTGCGGCTTTTTCCGTGCTAAAGCGCGCGATATTGTCGCTATGGCGCAAAAACTGCGCGATGAATTCGGCGGCGTGGTTCCCGATACGGTAGAGGCGCTGACAACGCTGCCCGGCGTCGGCAGAAAAACGGCAAACCTGATTGTCGGCGACATCTATCACAAACCGGCGGTTGTGGCTGACACACATCTGATCCGCATCACAAATCTGCTGGGACTTGTTGCGACAAAGGATCCGAAAAAGGTGGAATTCGAACTGCGCGAGTTGCTCGATCCCGCGGAGAGCAATGATTTTTGCCACCGCTGCGTGCTGCACGGCAGAGCGGTTTGCATCGCAAGACGGCCGCAGTGTGACGGCTGCTGTATGAAGCCGTATTGCAAAAGCGCGAAATGATCGCAAAACAGAAAAATTTTTTGAAAAAACTATTGACAAACCAAACACGTTATAATATAATAATCGAGCGTTGCGGCAAGCAGTGCTCGTTGTGGCGGTATAGCTCAGTTGGCTAGAGCATTCGGTTCATACCCGGAGTGTCGTAGGTTCAAATCCCACTGCCGCTACCATCTTTTAAAATAACGGCTTCGGCTGTTGACATATAACAATAACAGCTCCGGCTGTTCACATATAGAAAATGACAGCTTCGGCTGTTCCAATATAAAAAACGAGAGCTTCGGCTCTTCACATATAAGGCCCGGTGGTCAAGCGGTTAAGACACCGCCCTTTCACGGCGGTAACACGAGTTCGATTCTCGTCCGGGTCACCACGCCCCTGTTGCTTGGCAGGGGCGCACCCTGCAGCTCAGGGCAGGAAGTTACTTTCTGAGGTTATCGTGTCTTGTTCGACTGAAATGAAAAAAGCGCAGGCAGTTCATAGCGAGCTGCCTGCTTTTTTTTATGCCGTTGCCGGTTTCGTTTTCGGAACCGGCGTCAGCTTTTCAATTTTGAGAATCTGAAAATGCACGGGCTTTTTCTCTAGTGGCGGAAGATGTTCCATATCAATCTTTCTGCTCAGCCTTGCATATTCCTGTTTTGTCCATTCTGCTGCGTTCATGTGGATAATTTGTTTGCTGCGATTCCCATTTTTTCTTCAAATCGCGTCCTCCTTTCCTCATAGAATCTATTATCTGCATCAAAATCACCTTGCGTCCCTCTCCCGATTTCGAAGGTAGCGGGCGTAGTGTTCACAGGCTATTTCAATAAAATCTTGCAGCTGTTTAATCGAATAGTTCGGCCTGAAACGACGGACGGATGCAACAGGAATTTTGATTATTTCTGCCTGGTTCGGTTTTGGCTGATCCAAAATCTGTTTCAGGCTTTCGGTTGTGAGCGTACCGTCATTGCTGCGTTTTTTCATTTGATTCGCCTGCGAATATGAGGGCGTTACCTCATTTTCGGCATAGTAATCATACACTGCCTTTTGTGCCGCTTCCGAAAGATAGGAAAGCTACACGGCCGGGCTGAGCGCGATCCGTCCTTCATCCACGAGATCAAGCAGCGGCTTGATCAAATACGTCAAGCGGATATACCTCTGAATTTGAGTTTCACTTTCTCCGACATCGGCTGCAACCAGCCCGCGGGATGACTTCTGTCCGACTTGGACAGAAGTTTTGCCCTGATGAGCAAGCGCGTCAACTTTCATCTTATAAGCGAACGCTTTCTCGGACGGTAACAAACCTTCTCTCTGCAAATTGCTGTCTACCATACAAATCACCGCCTCCTCTCGATCCATGGGACGAATAAAGGCAGGAATCATTTCGACCCCTGCCTTTTTACAAGCGTGTATGCGCCGGTGACCGCTGACAGTTTCATAGGTTCCGTTGGCCAAAGGTCTGACCAAAATCGGAAACATAACGCCGTAATCCGAAATGCTCTGAACGAGCAATTCCATAGCGAAATCATCCCTGACTTTGAATGGGTTTTCGCAAAACGGCACGCAGTGATCGACACGGATTTTTTCAAATTTCATATTCATTTTTTATATTTCCTTTCTGCCCGTTCGGCCGATAGCGCAGCCAAGAATTCAAGATATTAAAAAGTTTAAGGGCCCGTCGAAAGCATCAACGGTCAAGATCGTCCCGGTACCGATTTCGCGCATAATATTCGCGCCGCATTCTTTCCCTTTCAGCCTTTTCTTCTGCCTCTTTGTTCGAAAACAAACCCTTGAGGTTATCAAGAAATCTATGAACGACTTCTGGAAAAGATTCCAGTGCGTCAAGAAACGGTTTGCACTTTTCGACAAGCTTATCGTACTTCCTTTGCAGGTTGCTGAGTGCATTCTGCACATCGTAATACAGACCGCGGTAATAGCGCTCGCTTTCCTGCAAACGGTTGATTTCTCCGCGGCTGGAAATGCCCTCTTTCGCAAGCGCCGTGAGTTGCTCATAGTCCTCTTTTGAAACAGAATACTTGCCGGTGACAGGACTTTTCTTTCCGGCTTTATCGATTTCAAGATAGGTCTTATGCAGCTCCTTTGCCGGTTCGTATGCGAGCTCGGCTTCTTGCTTTTTTTGCTCGATTTCATGCAGCCGTTCGGTATCTTTTTTGATCTGATATTGCAGCGATGAGAGATGCTCGACAGGGCTGCCTTTCATCCCGCGGGCGAATCCGGTGAAGCCGTGTTCGGTCATATGCTGATAGAATTCATCCTGCAAAACGCTGTAGGAAGCGCGGTACTTCTGCTTGCCGTTTGCACGAAAAATCTGCTTGCCGCGATCGTCATACATCGGTTCCGTTGACGCCCATTTTTTGGAATGACTGATCTGATGGATGACCTCTTTGACCGTACCGACCAAAGCCGGGTCTTTGCACCGTTTGCTATAGCGAACTTCTTTGTCAACCACCGGCATCGCGATCAGATGCATATGGTAATGATAGACCGCGCGGTCAAGGTCTTCACTGGCGGCAAGATTGATCTCGTCGGCGTGCATGACGGCGGAAATGATGTTCCGTTCCCCATACTTTTCACAGGCATAATGGTACGCTTCTTCATAAAACTTTTTCGCGTATTCATATCCGCCGTGGTCTTCAAAATACATGGTGTTCACATCGAAGATCACCTCGTCAAAAAGCACCGCGTCGGCCCGTAATCCTTTGCGTGAAATCTCACCGGACGCTTCCATTTCACGCAGAATATCCATATAGGATTTCTCTCCGGGATCTTTGAAATGGACGTTCATTGGGATCCGATACGGCTCAACATTTACGTTTCCGTAGTCCTTGTTTTTGCGCTCCACATGTCGCTCACACGCACCGATCTTTGCGGACGAATAGGTCTGTACACGGGCGCAGCTCATATTCTTTTCGTTTGCCATTGTCTGTCCTCCTTTCCTTCAGTTTTCTGCGAAGCAGGTTACACAACATTCTGCCGAATGTGTGTAACCCACTATGACACTTTCAGCGAAGCTGCAAAGATGTCCGTGGGCAAGGGGAGAGCCCCTTGACTCCCATACGGGGCTGCGCTTAAAATGGCAGATCGCCGCCGAACAAGTCTTTCTGCCATTTCTCGTTTGCCGCATCGGCCGCCGGCATTGACCAGTACCAAACAAAGCCGTCTTTTTCTGACAAAACGCCGGCATTTCTTTTGGCTTTTTTGACGGTTGATTTTTTGAATCCGGCGGCTTCCAGCTTCATTTCACAGTCATTCGCAAGCATTCTTCCGTCCTTCAGCATGCTTCGAATAAAGTCTGTTGCGGCGTCCAGTTTTTCGCACGGCCTACCTTGTTTCGGCACCAATGCGGATAGTGCCTGCTCCGCCGTCAGGTTAAGTTCATCGAGAAAATCAACGCCGTTTTCTTTCACCTCAAAGAGAATCGCAGAGCCGGTCGGCGCGAGATTTGACTTCACCTGAACCATCACTCTTTCGCTCGAGTTTTCTTGATTTTTCGTTCGTGCAATCGCCAAAATACTTCGTACCGATTCGGCAATATCGATCGAACCGGAGGTGCGATAAAGCGGCGAAGTTTCCCGAGATTTGTTCATATGTGCTATGATCACAACCGCGCAGCCGGTGTCTCTTGCAACGGTAATCAGATGGTTGAATGCTGCTCTTGTTTCGTTCGCAGCGTTCAAAGAACAACTGTCTCCGATATAAGAACTGAGCGGATCGAGGATCAAAAGACCGGCTTTGTATTTTTCAATAGCTTCTCTGATTCGGTTGTCGCCAAAGGTCAGATTCTTTTTCTTTTCGCTGATAAAAATCAGTCGGTCCCGGTCTCCGGCAGAAGCAGTAAACCGAGGCACAACAGTGTCGTCCGCGTCGTCTTCTGTCGTCTGATAGATGATGGTCATCGGTTCGTGCGCTTCACTTTCATCCGTAAACGGCAGTGGTTTTCCCCGCGACAAGGTTGCGGAAAGCGCGAGCATCAGTTTGCTTTTTCCGTCGCCCGGATCGCCCTGAAGCAGTGTCACTTTGCCGAAAGGAATATACGGATACCAAAGCCATTTTATTTCCTTCGGCGTGATTTCACTTGCCCGGATGACTTCAAGTTCGACGTCAGAAAGAGGGTTGGTTTGATTGCTGTTCATATTGGTTCACACTCCTTTTTGAAATATAATTTGGGCATTCGATGACAATAGCACGGAAGCTCTGTTTGCATTTCCGTTTGCATTGTCTGCAGAGTACGTTATACGATTTTCTGCCTCGCTCATTCAGAAAGATTGCCCATTCTTTCTTGAGGTATTTCGGCATTCTCGGCATTCGATCACCTCCCTTTTTCCGTTCGTCTGCTGCCGACAGCCGAACCCGTTTTCTCCGGAACGCAGAAACGCCGGAACTCGTACCCAACTGTTGGTTTTCGGGGCGATTTCTGGCGTTTTTATTCGCTGTGAGGCACCGCTCAAGGATAAGCGATAGTATCCCTTTTCTTGCCTTCACATCAGAATTGCTGCATTTCGGGTATAAAAAAGAAACCGGATCTCTTTACGGAACCGATTTCCATGTAATACTATAATAATACGTCTCAGCCCGGCGCGGCGAATGCTTCCATGGATGCGCCGACTTTATGACTTCTTGATCACTTGCCGGAGATAAAATCCGGCTTTTTTTTATCAGCCTCCTACTTTATCTATAGTCGAAAATTTGGTTTTTACCGACGACTGCGTGACAGACGATTTTGAAGGAGTGTGACAAAAACGATTTCACACATTCGACGAATTTCTGACTCTGTGATAGGATGGAATCACCAAAGAAAACGGAGGTATGTTATATGGAAAAATTTATCATTGATGAGTGCACCGGGTGGGAATATGAATTGAAAGGCGACTACTATTATCCGACCGGCAGAGTCAGGAAAAACGGCGTAATGGTGCCGGAAGAAATGCCGGAAACTGATCCGGCGGAGGAGAAAAAACAGTCAATCGGTATTTGGGGAGAACGGCATTTACAGTACATCAAGCAATATAAAAAATCTATGTATTTCGAACTGTATATTTCTGGCAAGTTGAACGCGTATCTTGTAAATGTCAACGTACAGGCAACGGATTTATTGCTTCGGCTGGAAAACGATATGGCAGAGCAGGAGGGTGTGACGGAACAGATCAAAGCTGAAGATCCAATGCGCTGGGTTGGGTTGATGAATAACATACGAAACAGGGCAATGGAAATTGTGAACAGCGAATTGATATTTGCATAGAACAATTTGTCAAAGCGGAGCCAAGCGCTTCGCTTTTTAGCTTATAAAAACATCACTACATATAAAAACACAAAACACTTGATATTTAGAAGAAAATAATATATACTATTTTCTGCGAGGTGCATTATGAGCAGACCAAACTATTTACAAGTAACCAAAAAAAGAATTGAAGCCGCCCAAATCGGCTCTGTTTTTGTTGCGGCAGATTTTGCTGACATCGCAGAAACAAAGAAAATTAGCGATTGCCTGAACCGGTTGGAAAATGAAAAAACTATTCGTCGTGTGATGTTCGGCGTGTATTATAAACCGGAATACAGCAAATTGCTAAATGAAATCATTGCTCCTGCGCCTGATGCAGTTGCACATGCGCTTGCACGCAATTTCGGTTGGACCATCGTTCCCTGCGGCGATACAGCGTTATATTTTCTTGGCCTTTCTACACAAGTCTCTGCGCAATGGTCTTACGTCAGCGACGGAGCATATAAAGAGTATTTCTTTTATGATACAACCCTAAAATTCAAACGCACCACAAACAAAGAGATTTCAAAGCTTTCTCCAAAAACGGCGTTGGTGATTCAGGCGCTGAAAGCGCTTGGCAAAGAAAACATCACCGATGAAACGATCGAAAAAATCCAATCTCATACAACCGCTGTCGAGCGCAGGGCGATGCTGAAAGAAGCGCAATATGCAACAGCTTGGATCTATGAAGTCATCAAACGAATCTGCAGATGAAAAAGTGTGGAGGAAATAAAACATGAGCGAAATGATGATCTTTCAAACCGAAGACCGGGAAGTGTCTATTGATGTGCGTTTCGATACGGCCGCAGAAACAGTCTGGCTGACCGCAAATCAAATGGCAGAGCTTTTCGACAGAGATGAAAAAACAATTCGAAAACATATAAATCATATTTTTGAGGAAGGGGAACTCGTTCTTGAGAACAACACGCAAAAAATGCGTGTTGATGGTGTAAAACAACCCGTTTCATTTTATAACCTTGACGTTATCATTTCGGTTGGTTACCGCGTGAAATCTTTGCGTGGTACGCAATTCCGCCAATGGGCAACCAAACGTCTGAACGAATATATCCGTAAGGGCTTCACCATAGACGATGATCGGCTGAAACAGCTTGGCGGCGGGGGATACTTCAAGGAACTGCTGGAACGCATCCGCGATATCCGGTCATCGGAAAAAGTGATCTATCGACAGGTTCTTGATATTTACGCCACCAGTATTGACTATGATCCCCGTGCAGAGATTTCTATTGATTTTTTCCGGAAGGTGCAAAACAAGATCCATTACGCCGTACATGGCGAAACAGCCGCTGAAGTCATTTTTCACCGTGCCGATGCGGAAAAGGAATTTATGGGACTGAAAACCTTCCGCGGGGATCGGCCGCATCTTGCAGACACGGAAATTGCCAAAAACTATCTTGACGAAAAAGAGCTGCGCGCCATGGGACAGATTGTTTCAGGGTATCTGGATTTTGCCGAACGGCAGGCCGAGCGGGAGATTCCGATGACCATGCAGGACTGGGCAGCGCATTTGGACGGAATTCTGACCGCCACAGGTGAAAAGCTGCTGCTCGGTGCGGGCAGCGTTTCTCACGCGCAGGCAATCGAAAAAGCACACACCGAATACAAAAAATATCAGCAGCGCACCTTGAGCGCGGTGGAGCAGGATTATCTGGATGCGATCCGGCTGCTCGACAAACGTGTTGAACAGGACGGAGAAGTATAAATAAAACATTTTTCGTGCTTCCTCATCAGTGAAATTGAGATAGGAGAAAAAAGTTATGGCGAATAAACTTGAATTGACATGGTATGGGAAGGAACAGCCCATCGTCGTGGAACCGCGCCTTTTGATAGAAAATACAGCTTTGTCCAACTGCGCCAATGATCCGGACACGGAAAACATGTTGATCCATGGTGACAACCTATTTTCGAATACTATGATGACAATCTTGAACATAGTATCTGGCTCGGATTAATGCATTCACGTCTCACACTTTTAAGGAATATTCTTTCTGATGATGGCTTTTTTTGCTGCCAGATAGATGATTCCGAAGGGCACTATTTGAAAACCATTCTTGATGAGATATTTGGGAGATCAAACTATTTGACAACGATATATGTTCGCGTCCGGTATCCCGAAAAGACCCTTAAACAAGACATGGCTTTTCACAAGGAAATTGAACAAGTTCATATTTATAGAAAAACACCTTTGGCTAAACCTATTATGGACACTGTAGAAGACGGATATGATAAGTTCAAATACAGAATCGATGTTAAAAGTGAACCATCTAAGGTGATCGAACTTGGCGGCAAAAAATTGGAGGTTTATTCTAAAGATTCATATCAGATAATGGAAGAAGAAGGCTCGGAGTATGGTCTTAAGGAGATTTGGGCTTCGGGGACTATACTGGACGGAAATTCTTCAGGTAGATTCTTCCGCGATTATTTAACTGGAAGATATGAAGAAGATGGATATGGCGTTCTATATAAAGTCTATGGCATCGGTGATGACCGCTACGATTACCGTTTTTTTACCGGTCCTAATAGGGTTGGGGCGACAAAAGGTAAATACTATCAAGGCGTACCTGTAGATAAAATTGAAAGTGGCAAAATGACAAAAGAAGTGCCAATCAACGGATTTCTCGACTTGGCTGCCAATTTTGGGAATTGTCGTCAAGAAGGTGGTTCAGAGTTTAGAGGCGGCAAAAAGCCTGAAATCCTTATAAAATACCTTTTATCCCATTTTTCTATGCCCGGCGATGTTGTGTTGGATAGTTTCCTCGGATCAGGAACAACAGCAGCAGTGGCACATAAGATGGGAAGAAAATACATAGGTGTCGAAATGGGGGATCACGCATATAGTTTGTGTCAACCTCGTCTAAACAGGGTGATTGATGGTGATAAAACCGGCATTTCAACCTCTGTGAACTGGCAAGGCGGCGGTGGATACCGCTTCTATGAGTTGGCTCCATCCCTCATTAACGAAGATCCGTTTGGTGAATATGTGATCAACGCTGATTATGACGCGGATATGCTCGCTGCGGCTGTGGCTCTGCATGAAGGTTTCACCTATCAGCCGGACAACGGCCTGTTTTGGAAACAGTCTGTGGGTAACGAGAACAGCTATCTGTTTGTCACTACGCGACACCTGAACAGTCCGTTCCTTGATTCCATCCGAAATACTATGGAGGACGGAGAATATCTGATCATTGCCTGCCGGTCCTATGACAAAGGGCTCGAAAAGGCATACGGCAATATCACGATCAAAAAAATTCCGCAAATGCTGCTTGACCGTTGTGAATTCGGAAAAACAGATTATAATCTGAATATCGTTCATCCGCCGGTCTATGAAGATGAGGAGGAAGCATTTGATGATTAATCATTTTCCTCAATACACCACTGATTATATCAGCGGCGTCATGTCGCTGCGCAAGCCGCAGACAAAATCTCTCAAGATTTTGGAAGAGATTCTAAGCAGCGTATCGCTGCGCAAGGATATGAATCTGCGTGGTGCACTCGGCGCGGTTCATGCTTTGTATCCAACCTGCTCTGATTTTGAACGTGATTTCATGTCTTTGACCTTTGCATTGGCAACCGGCGTCGGCAAAACGCGGTTAATGGGCGCGTTTATTGCATATCTCTTTACACAGCGCAATATCCGCAATTTCTTTGTTGTTGCGCCGAACACGACGATTTATGATAAATTAAAGCGTGATCTCTCGGATTCCGGCAGTCCGAAGTATGTGTTCCGCGGCCTTGGCTGCTTCAGCCGCGCTCCGCAGATCATCACAGATGATGATTATAAAACAAAACAGATTTCGCTTTTTGAATCCGATATCCGCATCTTCATTTACAATATCGACAAGTTCAATAAAGAAGGCGCCAACATGAAGAAGATCAACGAGATCATTGGCGACTCTTTCTATCAATATCTTTCTGCGCTGCCGGACTTGGTGTTGATCATGGACGAATCGCACCACTATCGAGCAGAACGCGGTGCAGCCGCTTTAAATGAGCTTCATCCTCTTTTGGGGCTTGAGCTAACGGCTACGCCGCTTGTTACAAAAGGCAGCAGACAGATTCCGTTCAAAAATGTTGTGTATGAGTATCCGCTTTCAAAAGCAATTGAAGACGGTTATACCCGGACGCCGTTTGCCGTTACCCGCTCTGACATCGACTTTTACAATTTCGGTGACGAGCAGCTCGACAAAATGATGCTTCTCGATGGCATTGCCTGCCATGAAAATACAAAGCGCAAACTGGAAGTCTATGCTGCCAATCACAACAAGCCAATCGTGAAACCGTTTATGCTTGTTGTCTGCAAAGACACCGATCACGCTACATGGGTAGAGAGTTTTATCCGTTCCGATCAATTCCGCAATGGAGCATATGCAAATAAGACGATCATTGTGCACTCCAAGCAGAAAGGCTCCGAGACGGAGGCAAACACGAGATTGCTCCTTGGCGTTGAAGAACCGGAAAACCCAGTTGAAATCGTGATTCATGTCAATATGCTTAAGGAAGGCTGGGATGTGAATAATCTCTATACTATTGTGCCACTCCGCACGGCTGCATCAAAGATTCTGCGCGAGCAGATGGTTGGCCGTGGTCTGCGTCTGCCCTACGGAGAGCGCACCGGTGACCGTGATGTGGATGCCGTTATGCTTACAGCACACGATAAATTTCAAGATATTCTTGAGGAAGCCCAGCGTGGCGATTCAATCTTCAAGGCCGGCAATGTGATCAATGCCGCTGAACTCGTTCCTGTTCAGACAACCCAAGCACAGATGTCTTTCCATATGCCGCCGACTACGACGGGACAGAGAAATCAACCACTCCCCGAACTTCCGCAAACAGAAAAAACGAAGGCAATCATTGACAAAGCTGATGATCTGATCAAAAAAGCAGTTGTACACACGATTCAGTCAACGTCAACACATGCGGTCACACAACAGGATATAAAACAAATCACAGAAGATGTGGCTGCTTTCATTTCTGAAGACCATGCCCTTGGAGAAGCTTTCTCAGAGAATAAAACAGCTTTGACTGCATGGATTGAGCAAAAAACGGAACAGACGCATCTTGCTGCAAAAGAAAAGTTTATTCCGATTCCTCGTGTCAGGATTACGGATTCCGGTGTGGAAGAATATGCTTTTGTTGATTTTGACCTTGATACGGCAGAATTAAACCATGTACCTATCCGTAACGAACTATTGATTCAAAATCTTGAAGACATGTCTGATCGTCAGCGTATACAGGGTGACGTGATTGATTTTGAAGGATATAATCCCAAAAAAGTCATTTTGAATGAGCTACGGAAAAAACCGGAGATTGATTATGAAAAATGCTCCGCACTTCTATTTAAGCTAATTACACAGCTTTGTGATCATTATGAATTTCAGCACGGGCCGAACGGTATGCTTAATATCGTTATGATGTTTAAACGCGATATAGCAAACAAGGTTTATCTGCAGATGATGCAGCACTTCTATTGCAAAAACGGTTCGCTGAAAGAAGA
>CACWJV010000045.1 GCA_902761265.1 Oscillospiraceae bacterium
GTGATCGTAAAGTTTTTCGTCACCGTGCCGCTGTAATTGCCCAGACCCTCGATCATGACGCTGCCGGTGCCGATCTCGATATTGTTCGCATAGCCCGTCACGGAAAAGTCCGTCCCGGCGACGAGGGCGCGGTCGCCGTCCTTGAGCGAGACGGCCGGCTCGCGCGCCGTGCCGGTATAATCATGGCCGGTTTTGGTGTTCAGCGCAACAAAGGTTTCTTCGCCGTTTACACCGCAGCGCGAGCAGGACTTGAAGTAAACTGCATCCTCTTCGCAAGTTGCCGCTGTTTTCAAATGGTTGACATTAAAGGTCACTTCTGTGGTTTCCACCCAGTTGTGGCCGAGCTGTGATGTTGTTTTGGTTTCAACATAGCCACAGTCCTCGCAGGTTCTGCTTTGGGAACCACCTTCCAGACAGGTCGCGGTATCGGCCGTCCAGTCGCCGAAGTGACAATCGACCGTTCCGTCCTTAACCTGCGTGCCGTTCTCCACTTTACCGTAGGTGCCGCAGTTGTTCTTACACGCCCAGTTGTGGGTGCCGTTGTTCAGGCTGTGGATTGCGCCGGTGTAGTCGTGGCCCTTGGCGGGAACAACGTCATGACCGCTGACCCACTGATTACAGGCCGTGCAGTACACGCCAGCCGTGTAACCGGCCGTTTCGCAGCTATTCGCAACCGCGTCGTGGTTTTCAGGGCTCTTGTGGTGACCGCCGTCAACGGAACCATATGCCGTGTTACAAACCGAGCAGATCGCCTGATCCACGCAGTTCGCCGTGCCGCCGGAGCATGCCACAGTTGTGTTCACGCCATCGGATGTACCGTAAGCGGAGCAACGGGAGCACTTCCAGTTATGGCGACCGGGTTCCACGTTGTGCGCGGCACCGGTAAAGTCATGGCCAAGGACGCCGACCGTTTCCGTTTTGGTCGCATTGCAGCCTGAATAAGTACAATGGAAGGTTTTAACGCCCGTTGTTGTACAGCCCGGCTGTGTTGTAATTGTGCCGCTGTCCCACGTGTGGTTCGCATAGTTCGCCGTCAGGGTATCGGTCGTATTCTTGGCAGGACCGAACTTATAGGTTCCGTTGCTGAACGAACCATTCGCGCCGGAGGAAAGCGTCCATCCGGTGAAGTGCTTGCCGTCCGGAGCCGTCGGATTGTTGATCGACTTTGTCGTGTTATAATTTTGCGTATAGGACTGATTTGATGTATAACCATCCCAAGTGCCGCCATTCGGACTGACTGTCAGAGTACTGGTATGGATTGTCCATTTCGCAGTCAGCGTGGAGCTGCCTCTGTTCGCAAACGTATAGGTCGTTCCGCTCAGAGAGCCGCCGTCCACGGTCCATCCGCCAAAGTCATACCCTGTTCGGGTGGGATTATTGACCGTGGTTGTATTCCCGGTATAGCCGGTTCTGGTTGTTTCTCCACTGAATGTGCCGCCGTTCGGATTGATCGTCAGCGTGTGAGTCGTGTAAACCGTAACAGTTTTTTCGGCATAAATATACGGAGACCAAGAATGCGAGTCGATTCTTCCTTTAATTGTCGTAGTGTAATCAACACCACTGTTGTTTCCAAATGTAACACTAGTTGAAATAGCAGGAGAAGAATAAGAAACAGTCGCATTATTGTTATTTGATGTAAACTGGGAAGAATTAACTGTGGAATTATACCAAGCAACTCCAAAAGCATCTTTAAAGGACCCCAGAGTATATGTTTTAGAAACAGATCCATTTGTGTAAACAGGAGAATCTCCCGAGATCGACATGGAAGCGATATATGCTTTTCCCTTGTGACTTGAACTAAAATAGTCGGTATTTGTATACAACGAAGAGCTGGTCTCCTGCTTTTTATCAGAACCGTCACCGTTGTTCCAACTGCCGGGCGAATTATTTGCGATATCGTAAGTTACATTGCAGGTTTTAGCCAGTACGTTTTCACACTTGCAGCCACAGTTACCTTCCCAAAGAGTCAACGCACCACTCATGTCTGAGTTTTTAGAAATTTCAATCTTTTTAATATACCAACAAGCACCGCCAACTTTCCAACCACCGGAGTTTTGAAGTTGGTACCAAATCTTCGTCGGTATACCGGACAATGTAATAATACCGCTGTTTTTATCACCGTTGGAACTTGCAGCATTGCTGGTATAATTGTACCATTGTTCAGTGCCATCCTGATCTCTGTACCAAAGAGACCAGTTGTTGCCACCCTTGTTTGAGTCGTCAGAAACGTTCCAGTAAACTTTCACATAATAATTACCGCCGGATGTAGCGCTCGCGCTGGGCGCAACAAACACCCACGCGCTCATAAGCATGAGCACGGTCATAAACAGCGCAAGGGTGCGTTTGCCTGTTTTTCTTACTTTTTTTGTCATGTAATTGTCCTCCTTCTGGAGAATAATATTATACAGTTATGCGGTTTTGCGCTGCTTCGCCCTGCCGCAAAAAGCTGCGTTTGTTTTCCCCGGACGCCCTCTGACCACGGGCGTTTGTTCCGGCGGAAAAACGGCCGCCGCCTGTTGCCGCGCGGGGCGCGTGCGCGTGCGCACACACCGCCACTTATACATTATTATTTTATCGTTGCAAGGTTGTGTTGTCAATGAGGAAAGTTGAATAAATTGTTTCGACGGATAGAAATTTCAGGGGGATTTTTGTGGAAAATCACAATACCACCTCACCCGGCGCTCTCTTGCCTTCCCCGAAGGCGGCAATGTCATCAACTTAAGAAATCGGAACTACAAATAACGTATAAAATGCACAAAGAAAGCCCTCCCCGTTGCGCCGACCAAGGCGCAACATCATGGGGAGGGTGGCATCGCGCCCGCATTCTTGCTGGAAAGGAGAAGTGCTGCATGCGCGATGACGGGAGAGGCGGCACGTTCACCATCAGCGATTTGTTGATTTTTTAGCTGCAGACCTCTCCCGTCACGCGCCTTTTATGTTTTTGCTTGGACACCCTCCCCATGCAGCTGTGCCTGATTCTCAGCCACAGCGGGGAGGGCTTTATTTGCCTTTTTGCCCGGTCTTATTCCTTAAGTTGATGACATTGCCGCCAGCGGGGAGGGCAAGGAAAAGTGTAGCGGTCGCCGCTCCGGCGACTGGGTGATGAACCGGTTTTCGCTGCAGTCGCCCGCGGGGCGACCGCTACGGGGCGAAAAACAAAAACCGCTTGACAAGCGGCGGTGAAATGGGTATAATAAAAGTACAAGAGAGCTACCCGATAGACGGTTAGCCCCGGAAAATCAAAAGATTAACCGCTCAGGCTGCAAATCGGGCGGTTAATTTTTTATGGTCAAAAGGATCGCAAGAATTAAAACAAGTGTAATAATCGTCGCATATTCCATGACGCATCACCCTCCCAAGTAAACTCAAGAGGGCGTGAACCCTCTTGGAAAAGCAAAGAGGGACTAACCGCCTACCGTTTATGTAGATAGCTCTCAGGGGAACAGATGTTCCACGCGTATTCTATCAGAAAGAAGTCTCTTTGTCAAGCCAACCTTGGCAGCGCAGACTTTGCCCCAGCCGGGCACGTCCGGCGCGTACAAACAGGCAACAAAAAACGACCGCGCTGGGCGGCCGTTCTTTTTGTTTCGGTCAGATTTCGACGATATCGGCGTCGTCGAGCGTTGCAACACCGTGGGCGTTGAGAATCTCCTGCGCGGCGGCGGCGTCGCTCACGCGGAACACCACATAGGCGCCGAAGTCCTCCGACGCTGTGAAGGCGTAGAGGTATTCGATGTTGATTGCCGAAATCCTTGGTGTCGGCAATGCTCATCGCGCGGATGTTGATCCCCGCTTCCGCAAGGGTCTTTACCGTGCCGAGCAACTTGCCTTTCTGATTTTCCACAAATACGGATAATTGCTGAATTGCCATGGTTTTCTTCCTTTCTCCGCTTCGGCGGCGATCAATCGTGCAGCTTGCGCTTGTCGATCACGCGCACGGCTTTGCCTTCGCTGCGTACAATGCTCTTGGGTGCGACCAGATGCACCTTCGGGCCGATGCCCAGCATGGTGCGCATCGCGCTTTCGAGTTTGCGTTCCTTGGCCTGGTTCTCGCCGACGATATCGGAGAACTGGTCGGGCGAGATTTCAACGTTGATGTCGATCGTGTCGGAGTTGTTGACACGGTCCACGATGATCTGATAGTTCGGCGTGTAGCCCTCGTTGAGCAAAACGGTTTCGATCTGGCTCGGGAACACGTTGACGCCGCGGATGATCATCATGTCGTCGGAACGGCCCATCGGCTTGCTCATCTTGACATGCGTGCGGCCGCAGGCACATTTTTCACGCGTGAGCACACAGATGTCGCGCGTGCGGTAGCGCAAAAGCGGGAACGCTTCTTTGTCGAGCGACGTAAACACCAGTTCGCCCTTGCTGCCTTCGGGCAGCACTTCGCCGGTTTCGGGATCGATAATCTCGGCATAGAAGTGGTCTTCGTTGATATGCATACCGGTTTGCTCGCTGCATTCGAACGAGACGCCCGGGCCGCTGGTTTCGGTCAGACCGTAGATGTCGTACGCTTTGATGCCGAGGCTTTCTTCGATATTGTGACGCATCTCCTCCGTCCACGGCTCCGCGCCGAAGATGCCGGCTTTGAGCTTGTTGTCGGACGGCTTGTAGCCTTTTTCGGCAAGCGTTTCGCCGATATAGGCGGCATAGGACGGTGTGCAGCAAAGAATCGTTGCATTCAGATCCATCATGAACTGGATCTGGCGGTCGGTGTTGCCGGACGACATCGGCAGCGTCAGGCAGCCGACTTTGTGGGAACCGCCGTTGAGACCGGGGCCGCCGGTAAACAGGCCGTAGCCGTAGCAGACCTGGCAAACGTCTTCGTTGGTGCCGCCGGCGGCAACGATGGCGCGCGCGCAGCACTCCTCCCAAAGGTCGATGTCGTGCTGGGTATAGAACGCCACCACACGCTTGCCGGTGGTGCCGGAGGTGGACTGGATGCGCACGCAGTTTTTGAGATCGGTGCCGAGCAGACCGTAGGGATAGGCTTCGCGCAGGTCGGCTTTGGTCAGAAACGGCAGCTTTTTGATATCGTCAACACCTTTGATATCTTCGGGTTTCACACCCTTGGCGTCCATGAGGTCGCGGTAGTACTTCACGTTTTCATACACGTGCTTGACCTGTTTGACGATCTTTTCGTTCTGGATGGCGAGGATCTCCTCGCGGGAGGCCGTTTCAATTTCGGGTTGGTAATAATTGCCCATGGGTATCACTCCTTCATTTAAAAATCGTTTCATTTCCCTCGATTTTTATGCCGTTGGTTCCCCGTTATACTGAATAACCGAGTTCGAACGCTTTGAGGTTGACGTCTACGAACTGCGGTTTGACAGTCGCTTTGATCGCTTCGATCCATTTGTCGCGGTCGATGTCGAAATATTTGGCAAGGCGCCCCATCAAAACGATGTTGACGCTCTTGGCGTTGCCCGCCTGTTGGGCGAGCGAAAGCGCGTCGATCTCGTCGACGAAAACGCCTTTCGCTTTGAGCTCTTCGAGCACATCTGCCGGGTACACGGCCGCACCGGTGATCACGGGCATCGGATCGATCATCTGGCTGTTGACGATGATTTTGCCGCCCTGTTTGAGGTTTTGCACATAACGCGCCGCTTCGATTTTTTCGAACGAGACGATATAGTCCGCTTCGCCCTGTGCAATCACGGGCGAATAGACCTTGTCGCCGAAGCGCACATAGGTCACCACGGAACCGCCGCGCTGGCTCATGCCGTGGACTTCGCTGACTTTCACGTCGTAGCCCTCATTGGTCAAAAGCGCGCCGAGGAGTTTGCTGGCGAGGAGACTTCCCTGGCCGCCGACGCCGACGATCATGACATTCTTCGTTTCCATGCTTACCGCTCCCCTTTCTCAATCGCGCCCACTTTGCAAAGCTGGGTGCACACGTCGCAGCCGACGCACTGGGTAAAGTCCACGTGCGCTTTTTTGTCTTTCATGCTGATTGCCGGACAGCCGAGCTTCATGCACATTTTGCAGCCGACGCATTTGTCTTCGTTCACCTTGACCGGCGGCTTTGCTTTGACATACTTGAGCAGCATGCACGGCCGGCGCGAGATGATCACGCTCGGCGCGTCGACGGCCAGTTCCTCGAGCACCGCTTCTTCGCACGCTTTGAGGTCATAGGGATCGACCACGCGCACGCGCTCGATACCGATGGCGTGGCACAGCGCTTCGAGATCGACTGCCAGCGCCGGGTCGCCCTTGATGGTTTTGCCGGTGGTCGGGTTCTGCTGGTGGCCGGTCATGCCGGTGATGGAGTTGTCGAGGATGATCACTGTGGAGTGGGAATCGTTATACGCGATATTGACAAGACCCGTCATGCCGGAATGCATGAACGTGCTGTCGCCGATGACGCAAACGGTCTTTTGCGCGCTGTCTGCTCCTCCGGCTTTGTTGAAACCGTGAAGACCCGAGACGGACGCGCCCATGCACAAGGTGGAATCGAGGGCAAACAAGGGCGCTGCGGAACCGAGCGTATAGCAGCCGATGTCGCCGAGACAGGTGATCTTGTGCTTGGCGAGCGTATAGAACAAGCCGCGGTGCGGACAGCCGGCGCACATCACCGGCGGGCGCACGGGCACAGGCGTGTCCGTGGACACAAACGGCGGCTGCGGCAGCCCGAAGGCCGCGCGGATGGACGTTTGGTTGTATTCGCCGATGGGCGTGAACAGCTCTTTGCCGATGCACGGCACGCCGATCGATTGCAGGTGCTGTTCAATGATACCGTCGAGTTCTTCGATCACATACACCTGCTCCACTTTGGAAGCAAAATCTTGAATGAGTTTGGTCGGCAGCGGATGCACCATGCCGAGTTTCAGCACGGATACCGTATCGCCGAACACTTCTTTCACATATTGATAGCACGTACCGCTGCAGATGATGCCCTTTTCGGTGCCGCCCATCTCCACACGGTTGAGCGGCGAGACTTCGCCGAGGGCGGCAAGCTTCTTTGTGCGTTCCTCTACAAACGGGTGGCGGCGCACGGCGTTGGCAGGCGCCATGATGTATTTTTGCGGGTTCTTTTCATACGCCGGGATCGCGCGTTCTTCGCGTTCGCACAGTTCCACCGCGCCCTGCGAATGCGCAATGCGGGTGCACATGCGGATGATGACCGGCGTGTCATATTCTTCGGACAGGGCGAACGCCGCTTTGACAAAATCTTTCGCTTCGGCGGAATCCGCCGGTTCAAGCATCGGCACCTTGGCCGCAATGGCGTAGTGGCGCGAATCCTGCTCGTTTTGCGAAGAGTGCATCGCCGGGTCGTCGGCCACAAAGATGACCAGACCGCCACCCACGCCGGTATAAGACAGCGTGAACAGCGGATCCGCCGCTACGTTGAGTCCGACGTGCTTCATTGCGCAGGCGCTGCGTGCGCCGCGCAGCGACGCGCCAAACGCAACCTCGGTCGCTACTTTTTCGTTCGGCGCCCATTCGCAGTAGATCTCGTCGTACTTTGCTGCAAATTCCGTGATCTCGGTCGACGGTGTGCCGGGATAGCTCGACACCACGTTGACGCCGGCTTCATATAAGCCTCTGGCAATCGCTTCATTGCCCAACATTAACTTTTTCAATTTTTCGGATCCTCCCATGCAGCCAGAGCTGCTATGTTTTTCATTCTATTATAGCACAATAGACGCTTGATTGCAAGATGATCAATCGCCGAGGGAATCGGTAATTTCCACCGTCTTGGTCGCGTTGTAGCATTCGAACATGGCGTCCACGTTTGCGGGCTTCGTCTTTTGCGTAACCAGCGACACCAGCGGCACCAGAACGAGACCGCCGACCATCGCGAACACACCGGAATACAGCGAGTTTTTGAACACAAACGCGAGAACGGCAACGGACGATACATCCAGCCAGCCGAGCGACACGGCGAGCTGTACCAGCTCCATGCCGACGCCGAACACAAACGAGACGATGACCGCCGCTTTGGTGGTCTTTTTATAATACAGACCATACAGAAACGGTGCGAGGAAAGCGCCTGCCAGTGCGCCCCAGGAAACGCCCATCATCTGCGCGATGAACAGACTCTTCGACTTTGCCTGCTTGATGGCGATGACGGCGGAAATGACGATAAACGCCACGATGAACGCACGCATGATTGTCATCTTTTTCTTTTCGCTCATCTCCTTTTTCGCCATCGGCGCGAGGAAGTCGAGCGTGATGGTGGAGCCGGACGTCAGCACGAGCGACGAGAGCGTGGACATCGACGCGGAAAGCACCAGCACGATCACAACGCCGATAATCAGCGACGGCAGTGTGGAGAGCATTTCCGGGATCACGGCGTCAAAGCCGTTGGCCGCAACGTCAACGTTGTAAAGCCGGCCGAAGCCGCCGAGGAAATAGCAGCCGCCCGCCACGATGATGGCAAAGAACGTGGAGATGATGGTGCCTTTTTTGATAGAATCTTCGTTTTTAATGGCATAGAATTTGCCGACCATCTGCGGCAGTCCCCAGGTACCGAGCGACGTGAGCAGCACGACGAACAGCAAAAACAACGGCTGCGGGCCGAGGAACGACGCGTATTGCCAACCGCCGTTGTCGCCTTCGGCAAGACCGCGCATCGCTTCCATCAAGCCGCCGTTGTCTTTCAGCACGGCGAGAATGACCGCCACGATGCCAAACAGCATGATGATGCCCTGAATAAAGTCGTTGATCGCGGTCGCCATATAGCCGCCGACGATGACATAAATGCCGGTAAGCACAGCCATGATGATAACGCACACGCTGTAGTCCACGCCGCTGAACGCCATGGAGAACAGACGCGACAAACCGTTATACAGCGACGCGGTATACGGGATGAGGAACAAAAACGTGATCATCGACGCCGCAATCTTGAGACCCTTGGAGCCGTAGCGGGCGCCGAAGAAGTCGGGCATCGTCTTACTCGACAGATGCTGTGTCATCACGCGCGTACGCCGGCCGAGGATCACCCACGGCAGGAGCGAACCGATAAACGCGTTGCCAAGGCCGATCCATGTGGACGCCAGACCGAAGTTCCAGCCGAACTGGCCGGCATAGCCGACGAAGATGACGGCGGAAAAATAGGATGTGCCGAACGCGAAGGCGCTCAGCCACGGACCGACAGAGCGGGATCCGAGGACAAAGCCGTTGACGTCCGTTGCGTGACGGCGTGAGCGGATGCCGATGCCGACCATCAGCGCAAAAAAGCAGACGATCAGCACAAGCGTGATAATCATAGTAGTGTTCATGTTTCATTCCTCTTTTCGTTGGTTGTTCACAAAACAGATTCAGCTTTTATTCTGCGCGTCGACCAGATGATCGGCGCCGTAAATCTTGCGCAGCAGCGGCTTTTCGATTTTGCCGGTCGGGTTGCGCGGCACATCGGCAAAGATGATCTTGCGCGGACGCTTATAGCGCGGCAAAGCTTTGCAAAACTCATCCATCTCTTCCACCGTGCAGGTGAATCCGTCTTTGAGCTGGATAATCGCCGCGGCGATCTCGCCGAGCCGTTCGTCGGGCAAACCGATCACCGCCACGTCGCTGACAGCGTTGTTGGTACGGATAAAATCTTCAATCTGCACCGGATAGAGGTTTTCGCCGCCGGTGATGATGACGTCCTTTTTGCGGTCGACGAGGAAGATGAAGCCGTCTTCGTCTTTCATCGCCATGTCGCCGGTATACAGCCAGCCGTCTTTGAGGGTTTTGGCGGTGGCTTCGGGGTCGTTGTAATAGCAAACCATCACGCCGTCGCCCTTGACGCACAGCTCGCCGACCTGCTGTCCCTCCACTTCGTTGCCGGCCTCGTCCACAATCTTGACCTGCCAGCCATAGCCCGGGATACCGATGGCGCCGACCTTGTGGATATTTTCAACGCCGAGATGCACCGCGCCGGGGCCGATGGATTCCGACAATCCGTAGTTGGTGTCGTACTGGTGATGCGGGAAATAGGTCAGCCAGTGCTTAATCAGGCTCTGCGGCACCGGCTGTGCGCCGATATGCATGAGCCGCCACTGGTCGAGTTTGTAGTCCTCTTTTTTCAGCGTGCCGGCGTCCAGCGCGTTGAGAATGTCCTGCGCCCAGGGCACGAGCAGCCACACAATGGTGCAGCCCTCCTTGGATACAGCGTCGAGGATATATTCGGGCTTGGTGCCCTTGAGCAGCACGGCTTTGGAGCCGGACAGAAGCGAGCCGAACCAATGCATTTTGGCGCCGGTGTGATACAGCGGCGGGATGCACAAAAACACATCGTCGTGCGTCTGGCCGTGGTGGTTTTGCTCCACACGGCACGAATGGATCAGCGCGCGGTGTTTATGCAAAATCGCCTTCGGGAAGCCCGTGGTGCCGGAGGAGAAATAGATGGCGGCATAATCGTCTTCGGTCAGCGGAATCTCCGGATTGGCGCTGGAGCTTTCCGCAACAAACGACGGATAGCTTTCCGCAAAGCTCGGGCAGCCGTCGCCGAGATACAGCAGCAGATGGCGCTCGTCGATCTCGTCGGCGATATCCTCCACGCGGCCGATGAATTCCGGACCGAACAACAATATATCCGCCTCGGACAGATCGAACGTGTACTTGATCTCATCCGACGCATAGCGGAAATTGAGCGGCACGGCGATCGCGCCGGTTTTGAGCACGCCGAAATAGATCGGCAGCCATTCGATGCAGTTCATCAGCAGAATGGCGACCTTGTTGCCCTTGCCGATGCCGCGCGAAAGCAGCGCGTTGGCAAACCGGTTGGCGCGTTCGTTAAACACCGACCAGGTGATTTCGCGCCGCGCCGGCGCGTTGACGTTGGGCTGCACCAGCTCATATTCGTGCCACGTCACCTTGCGTTTGCTTTTCTGTTCGGGGTTGAGTTCCACAAGCGCCGTCTCGTTTCCGTACAGACGCGCGTTGGTTTCCAAAAGATCTACGATAGTCATGGGGTCACCTTTTTCCTTTTTTCTTTTATCAGATTTGCGCAAATGCCGTTGCATTTAGCGCGTAATGTGCTATAATAATCCTGTTATTTGCAGGAGGTGTTTTTTTGATCGTTGATTTTCATACCCACACATTTCCCGACGCGATCGCCCAACGGTCGATCTTTCATCTTTCCGAGGCGGGCCATGTGCTGCCGCACCGGCTCGGCACGCTGGACGCGCTGAAGGGATCCATGAAAGAATGCGGGATCGACTACAGCGTGGTGCTGCCCGTAGCCACCAGTCCGAAACAGGAACAGACAATCAACCGTGTGTCGGCCGCGCTCAACGGCAAGGACCATCTGTTTTTTGCCGGGGCGATCCACCCGGACTGTCCGGACGTGCCGACGCTGCTCGATTTTATCAAAGAGAGCGGTCTGTTCGGGATCAAACTGCACCCGGATTATCAGGGCGTCTATTTTGACGATCCGCGCTATCTGCGGATTATGGAGGAAGCGGCAAAGCGCGATCTTTATATTCTCACGCACGCCGGCAAGGACGTCGCTTATATGCACGACGTGCACTGCACGCCGGATATGATCCTTTCCGTACTCGAACAGCTCAAGGGGCTGATCGATAACAAGCTGATCCTCGCGCACCTGGGCGGCTTTGCGCTGGAGACAGAAGTGCTTGATAAGCTGTGCGGCAAGCCCGTTTGGATGGACACCGCCGCCGTGATCCACATGCGTCCCGCGCTGTGCCGGCAGATCATCGAGAAGCACGGCACGGACAAGATCCTGTTCGGTTCCGATTCGCCCTGGGAAAACCAGCGCGATTTTGCCGACCGGCTGGTCGGCTTCGGGTTTTCCGAAGAAGCAACGCAGGATATGCTTTGGCGCAACGCACAGAAGATTCTTGGCACTAATCTGCTTTAAAGCGTTAAAGTGCACAGCTTCAAAAAAACAAAACCTACAAGCGGTTTCGTTTATTATAATCCACTTGTCCGAAGAAATCAACCCTTTTTCCAAAATAATCGCATTTATTCCATCGAAAATGAAAGGTGGCTCTTTTCATGTTTTACGCAATCGACACCACGGTTCATGCAATCGAGCGAAGCGAGCTGGATCCGAACGTCCTGACCGTGGGCTATATCAGCGCCGCCGACCTTGTGGAGCTCGGTCCGCGCTACGGCTTTTCGCGTGCCACCGTGCAGGCGTGTCAGCGCGCCAACCAGAATTTCCGCTCCGGCGTGGAGGTCTATGACGACTACACGTTTACGGAGCTGCGCGTCATCGACTCCGGAAACATCGACGGCAAACCCGACTGCGTGGCGCTGTATATCATGAAAAACCTGCTGCTTGTTGTGGATGTGGACGACCGCGACGGCTCCACCAAGCAAAAGTTTTTCACCGCGCTGCGCCGCTATGCCCCGCACCTTTGCAGCATGGAAAAGCTGATCTTCGCCTTTCTCGATCTGCTTGTATCGCGCGACATGCGCTTTATTGAGGACACCGGCAACGCGATCACCGAGCTGGAGGAAACGGTGTTTCAGGACGAGGCGGACGATTCGTTCAACATCTCCATTCTGCAGATGAAAAAGCATCTGCTCGCGATGCACAACTTCTACGACCAGATGCTCGACATCACCGACGCGATGGAGGAAAACGAAAACGAGCTGTTTGACGAAGACGGGCTGATGTATATTTCCAACCTTTCCCAAAAGATCACCCGTTTGCGCGAAGACGTCGATTCGCTCCACAGCTCGCTGGTGCATGTACAGGACGCGTATTCGTCCTATATTGACACGAAGATGAACAAATCCATGCGGCTGCTGACTGTGATCACCACGATCTTTTTCCCGCTGACCATCATCGTGGGCTGGTACGGCATGAACTTCGATTCCATGCCGGAGTTCCATTGGAAATACGGCTATCTCTATGTGATCGGGCTGTCCGTTGCCGTGATCACCGGGCTGTGGATCGTGGCGCACAAGCGCAAGTGGCTGTAAAAAAAGAAAAGCAAAAGCCGGAACGACTGCGTGTTTTCCGGCTTTTTTTCGTCTAACAGATGCAGGACCTGTAAGGCAGCCAACAAAACCCAAACGAAAGGAGGCGTGTGCATGGACGTTGACGCGCAAAACTATCAGCGCTTTTTAGACGGCGACAACGACGGCCTTTCCGCGCTGGTCGAAGCGTATAAGAACACGCTGACGCTGTATCTTTGCACCTTTGCACCGGACGTTTTCACCGCCGAGGACTGGATGGAGGACACGTTTGTCAAGCTCGCTGTAAAAAAGCCGCGCTTTTCCGGACGCAGCAGCTTCAAGACGTTTTTGTTTGCCGTTGCGCGAAACATAGCACGCGACCATCTGCGCCGGCAAAAAAAGACGCCCACCATGCCGCTGGACGACGCTGCAAACGCGCGAAGTGAACAGCAGTCGGTGGAGCAGCAGTATTTGCGCCAGGAGGCAAAGATCCGTCTGCACCGCGCGATGGAAACGCTGCCGGCGCAGTACCGGCAAGTATTGTATCTGCGCTATTTTGAGGATCTGCCGCCGCGGGAGATCGCAAATGTGCTGCACCGGCGACCGAAGCAGGTGGAGTCGCTCCTGTATCACGCCAAACAAACGCTCAAAGCGAAACTGGAACAGGAGGATGCATCGTATGAAATCGACTGAGAAACTCACCGCCGACATCCTTTGCCGCGCGGAAGAGACACATAAAAAGACCGCCCTGCGCCGCAGGCAGTTCGGCACGGCGCTCGGCGCACTGGTGCTGGTTGCCGTGCTCGGCGTTGGTGTGTGGCAGATTGCAGGGCGCCGGCAGCCGGAAGCGCCCGACGACCCGACCGGTTGGCAGACCACGCTGGAGCCGACGATCGGCCTGCCGCCCGAACTGTGGGTCGAGATTCCAAAAGAGGAAATCAAATTGCCGACTACAAACATTGACACCGCCTGCTGGGCGTATGCGTTTCTGGTGCATCAGGGCAGCACCTACTGCAGCTCCGGCGCCTCGATCGATTATTCGCAGGCAGAAGAAAACCATCTGCTCGGCGAAAAGATCGGCACAACGATCGGCTCGGATGAGGTGCATTACTGGATGGAACACCCCGAAGCCTACGAACAGGAGGGCGCGTCCAACATCGGCTCCGGCGGCGAGATCTATACCGTCAACGGTTACGATCCGTCGTTCCGGCTGGCGGTTGTCAAAAGCTATACGGAGTATCGCGGCGATAATCACGAGGAAGTTTCGGGAAAAGCTGTGTTTATTCTTGACAAGCTCAATGGCATTACCCTGCATGACGGCTTTGATCTTTTCAGCAAACGGCTGCATCTGCGGGAGCGGATGGTGTCCGCTGTGTCGCAAAGCCACGACGACTGGAACGACGGCATACAGACCTTTTATCCGGTGGACACCGTGACGCCGGAACAGTGGGATGCGTTTTTCAACGCACTGGACAATGCGCTGTTTGAAGACACGCATAAAACCAATCCGGAACTTTCTAAAAGCAGCGGACAAAAGCATCTGACCTTCACGCTGTCCGACAGTCTGACCGTGTATCTGCGGCTGTATGCCGACGGGCATGTGTCGCTGAACGACAGCCGCTATATGGTAAAGATAGCCGGCGACGCGTTCGACGCGATCTACCGGGCGTGCAAATGAGCACCGACAAAAAAGTCTCCCGCCGGGATCATGCCGGCAGGAGGCTGTATTTTTATAATTCCACCACACGGGTGGCGAAGGAAGCGATCTCCGCTTCCTCATGGCTTGTAAAGAGGATGCAGCAGTCCCGATACTGCGTGTTCAGCAGTTTGAAAATCTCGCCCTTGCGCGCCGGATCAACACCCTTGAACGCTTCGTCCAAAAGCAACAGATCGGGCTGCACCGCCAGCGCACGCGCGAGCGCCACACGCCGGCACATGCCGCCGGAAAGAGTCTCCGGTTTTGCGTCAATCACATCGGAAAGGCC
>CACWJV010000046.1 GCA_902761265.1 Oscillospiraceae bacterium
CTCATATTCCTCAAACAGCTCGAGCATATTCTCATAGCCGCCCACCAGATGGCGGCGCATGATCGCCTGCTCCCAAAGCTGCGCCACGCCCCACAGCGCCTCTTCGTGGTCGTCTTCGCTGATGAATTCGTGGTGGCTCATATTGTTGAGCACGGCCACGGTGTTGACGCCCCAGCATTCGTACATCCATGTGGAAAAATGCATGTAATACGACGACGGTGCGCCGCACACCAGCGTGCGGTGGCGCGTCTTTGGACGGACGTTGGTTTTTTCGCGGACGCATTTTTCACAGATTTTCAGCATCTCGCGGCCGATTTTGGCGCAGTTTTCGTTGAGACCGCTGGAGAACGAGAGCTGGAACGAGCGATACAGCAGATTCGGCACGCTCGGCACGGGGTAGTAGGGCGATTTTGCCATGCGTGTTTCCTCGTTATACTGCCGCACGGTTTTCATAAACGCGTCCCAGTCAAAGGTTTCGCCCGTGCAGTCCTCGATGAATTGGATGACCTCCTTGACGTGTGCAATGGCGTATTCGCGGGTGTCCGCGTCCTTCCAGCGCATCGGCGTGCAGCCCTGGATCGACGGCACCTTGAGCCGCCGCTCCACCACAGACGAGTTCATCACAGAGGAATCGCACGGCGCGTTGCTGGTGATCAGACAGGCGCCGTAATACGGCAATTGGTCGTCAATCGCCACGCCGCAGACGATGGAGGAGTTGCGGCAGGAATCGGAGGGCAGCCCGTAGGAATCGATGATATCCGTGAAATAGTGTCCCGCGTGTTGGTCGTTGGCAGCGGCAAGGATGCCGAAATACGGTTCCTCCACAGCGTTTTGCAAATTCGGAAAGCCGCCGATCAAAATCGGGGAGGTGTCCTGCTCAAAGATGACCGTTTTTTTGGCAAGGTCGGTTTTGCCGAAACGCTCGTCGGTTTTGATAATCTTAATCAGCGCCTCCACGTTGCTCTTTAAAAGGAACTGCATATACTTGTGCGCGATCAAAAGCGCCTCGCCGTGGGCGTCGTCGATCGTGCGGTCCACCATGCTGCCGCTGGCAAGATACGGCGCCATCCAGTGGTAGCAGGTCAGCGCCTTAAACGCGCGCACGGGGTCGGCTTTCAGCAGTTCGCCGCTGATTTTCTTTTCGGTGAGCCATTCGCGGAAATCGACCCACGAATCCCGCCAGCCCTTCCATTTGCGCCAGCGGGCAAGCTCATAGCCGTCGTAAAAGCGGTTGCGGGTGCCGCGATCCTGTTTCTTTGCCATGTTCAGCCCTCCTTTGCAAGTTTTTTCATTTCCAGCGCCTCCACAAACGCCTGGAACCGCGTGCGCAGTTGACCGGTGGAGGTGTTGACGTATTCTTTTTCGATGCCCATGCACGGCAGATCGTATTCCGGCTCCATCACATGCTGGCAGTACATGCGCTCATATTCCCAGTATTCGCAGAACTTCATTTGCTGCACAATCAGCCCGTCGGCACGGTAGGCGTCGGCAAGCTGCCGCAGATACTGTTTGCGGCCGTGGACCTTTTCGGGGTTCATAAACCGCGGACACTCGTTGGTTTCGATGTAGTGGCGGGCGATGGCGTCGAGCGCGGTTTCGCCGTCGCGCACTGCAATCTCTTCGCGGCCGGGGAGCGAACCGAAGCAGTAGCGGTCGGCCACAACAAAGGCGCCGCAGTCTTCAATCAGTTTGGTGAAATCCGGGTCGTCGTTTTCGCCGCCTGCGAGCACCACGCGTACGCGGTACCACGGCGCGTCGTCGGGCGTCCGGGTCTTCAGCTCCTCGAGCGTTTCCCGAAGATAGGGGAGGATCAAATCGTGCGGACAGCATTCGCTGACAAGCTCGATCAGATGAAATTCATAGCCGGTCAGCGGCGGATTATCCTGCTTGCGGTAATTGCCGATTTCGGTGACCACACGGCAAAGCTCGTTGTGTTTGTCAATCGCTTCCAGCAGCTTTTTCTCGCTCACGTCGATGCCGTAAACGCTTTGCAGCCGGTCGAGGACGTGCTTTTTGAGCTGGCGGGCATAGTGCTTGACCGCGTAGTCCTTGGTGACAAACGGCGCGTCGATGTGGGAGACAAAGAAGTCCTCGTTTTGGTCTTTGACAAGGTTCAGCATCTCAAAATGCTCGTGGGCGCGGTGCATCATGCTGCAGGTTTCTGTGCTCAAAAGCGCCGAGAAAAAGTTGTAGCCGCCTTCGATCGCGCGTTCGAGGATGCTGCGCGAATACATACAGGTCTTTTCCGACATATAGTAGGTAGCAATCGACGTGTCGGCGATGCCCGGTGCGCGCAATCGCACGGAAAAGCAGCCGTCAAGGTTCATCAGCACCTCCGGCACAAAATAGCACGAATAGCCGAGCGCCTTTTGGCCGGCGTCCAGCGCTTCGCTCACCAGCTCGTTTTTGATGTCGGAGAGCAGATGCTCAAAGAAGACGCGGTGTTTCAAATCCTTCATGCCGTTTTCCCGCCTTTCTTTCGCGCAAACTCGGCGGCGCCCAGCGCGCCCATGAGCTGCGGATCGGTTTTGAGTTCGACCACCTTGAGCTTCAGCACCTTTTCAATGGCTTTTTTCAGCCCCTCGTTTTTGGCGCAGCCGCCGGTCAGGGTGATCTGATTGATGGCCCCGGCCTTTTTCGCCATCACAAAGCAGCGCTTGGCAACCGCCATCTGGATGCCGGCTGCGATCTCTTCGGGCGCTTTGCCTTCGCCGACCAGCGCGATGACCTCCGATTCCGCAAATACCGTACACTGCGCGGTGATGGGGATCACGTTTTTCGCCTTGAGCGACAGGGTGGAAAATTCTTCGAGACTCATCTCAAACGAGTGCGCCATCGCTTCGTAAAACCGACCCGTGCCGGCGGCGCATTTGTCGTTCATGGCAAAGTTTTTCACCGTGCCGTCGGGCGCGACGGCAATGCCTTTGATATCCTGTCCGCCGATGTCGATGATCGCTTTGACTGTCGGGTCGGTGATATGCACACCCATCGCGTGGCACGAGATCTCGGAGATGTTTTCATGCGCAAAGGGCACGCGGTTGCGGCCGTAGCCCGTGCCGACGATATAGGCGAGATCCTCGGGCTTCGCAAGTTCCGGGATCTGCGACAGGCATTGTTCCATTGCAAGGTGCGAGGACTGCGCGGCGTTGATCTTGCTGCGCAGAATGGTGGACGCGGCGATGCGTCCGGTTTCATCGAGAATGACTGCTTTTGTGTAGGTGGAACCCACGTCGCAGCCGCCGTAGTATTTCATAGCTCACTGTTCCTTTATCAAAATCGTATTTTCCATCAGATCGATGTCGAGAATTTCCCCCGTAAACTCCGTGCGGTTGCCCAAAAGATCGTAGCAAACGATCTTGCCGTTTTGCGGTTTTACGCGGGCGATGTTTTTGCAAAGAAAGACGTTTTGCGTCCCGTCTTTTTTATAGACCGATGACAAACACATATCAGACCTCCGTTTCCGCAATCGCCTGCCGGATCTTTGCGGCGGACTGCCGCAAAAGGGCAATTGCTTCGTCCAGCGCGGCGGCCGCTTTTTCGCCAAGCGCCGGCGCGGTTTCGCGCAGTTCTTCGGCGTGGTGGTCGCTGTGGTCGGCCATATACCGCAGCAGCGCGAGCGCTTCGGCTTTTGACACGCCGGGAATGTTTGATTTAGGTGTCATGTTTTTTTCGTTCCTCCTCTTTTTTGAAATGCAGCGCCCGCAGTCCGTCCACTTCGTCACAGACCGGTTTCATTTTGCAGGACGCGCAGTCCAGACTGTTCATTTCAAACGTATGCTGCACCGCCGCGGTGATCTGTTTCGCTTTGCGCGCCAGCGCCGCCAGCGCGGTATGGTCGATTGCCGGGTCGGTGATAAAAACGGTTTTGACCGCCGCCACGTCCGGCTGCGTTTTGAGCAGCGATATCAGGCTGCAGCCGACGTTTAAAAACGACAGCGGCGGCGTTTGCCGCAGCGCGGCGTTGGCCACGCGCACCTGCTCTTTGCAGGCCGCGGGGGAAATACGGATATGGTAGCCTTTTGGGTATAGCTGAAACTGGCAAAAGGCAATGTCCTGCAGCTTTTCGTAGCGCAGCGTTTCTTCGCTTTCGTCTTTGAGCTGCACGAGCGTCAGATGGGAAAACGCGGTGTCCTGCGTCAGCTCGCACAGATCTTTGCCATACAGTGCCAATGCATCCCGTGCGCCCGGCACGGCGCCGAACAGCGTACAGTTGACGCTCGCTTTGCCGCTGCCGCCGAGCTCGAAGGCCGTGTCGCTGCGAAACAAAATTGCGTTTTTGTCGCCGGGCGGCGCGCAAAGAGCCGGATCGAATCCGCAGGATTTGTCCGGCGCGGCCGGCAGCAGGGCGCGGATGGCGGCGATCAGATCCTCATACAGTTTCATCGCTTGTCTCCTGCAGCAGCGTGTCCAGCGCCTGTTTTGCGCCGCGATACAGCGGCGAAGACGCGGACAGCGAAAACACGCTTTCGCCCCGCATATCGCGGTCGGCCTGCTCGGGGTCGTCACCGATCACCGCCAGCACGGGCGGCAGATTTTCGATTGGCGCCGGGTCAAAGCCGTCTCTTGTGCGGTTGAAGATCACGCCGCATTTTTTATACGCCGCAAGGCGCCCCGCGACGTTGCGGATGGTTGAGATCACGCGGATGCCCTTTTGGCTCGGGTCGCTGACCAGCACCAGACAGTCCACACGTTCCATCACGCGGCGGTTGATCTGTTCGATCCCGGCCTCGCCGTCGATGACTACATAATCGTAGTTGCCGGCAATCATTTCCAGCACCTGCTTGAGATAGGCGTTGACCTTGCAATAGCAGCCGGCGGCTTCGGGCCGGCCGATGGCAAAAAAGGAGAGATTGTCCCGCTCGGTGATGCAATCGAGCAGATGAAACTTCGCTTCGCTCAGCAGCGCCACAGCGTCCGCCGTTTCGCCCTTGTCGATGCTTTGGGCGATGCGCAGACGGATATCGTCGAGCGTCAGGTGTGGTTCGATCCCGAGCGCGGTGGACAGCCCGACGGCCGGGTCGGCGTCCACGGCAAGGATGCGCTTTTGGGGGTACTGCTCTTTCAACAGCCGGATAAACGCGGCGGACAGCGACGTTTTGCCGACGCCGCCTTTGCCGCAAAACGCAAAGATCGTAGTTTGCATAAAGGCCTCCGAATTGGATAGTTTGCAAATAAATTTTTCAATAACAGAATGGTTTTTATACAGAATTACCTATATTATAGTACAAATTGCGCAGGAAAGCAAGGCGCTGTCATGAATTTGTGAAACCGCGAGTTTTTACATTTTGTTCATATTTTGCGCGTTGTTTTGTTGGACATCTGTTGGATGAACGATGCTAAAATAAGGAAAAACTGAACGATTATGAAAAGAGGGCTTGCTTATGAAAACAACGACGTGCGTGCGGGAACGCGCCGCTGCGCTGGTGAAACAGATGACGACGGAAGAAAAACTGCGTCTGATGGTGGAAACCGCCGAGGCGGTGGAACGGCTCGGTATCCCGAAATACTACCACGGCAACGAAGCGCTCCACGGTGTGGTGCGCCCGGGCCGGTTTACCGTTTTTCCCCAGGCGATCGCGTTCGGCGCCATGTTTGACGACGCGTTTTTGGAAAAGATTGCGCAGGCGATCTCCACCGAGGCGCGCGCAAAATACTTTTTCGGCGAACAAGAGGAAAACGGCGGCAAACCCTATGACGGATTGTACAACGGGCTTTTGACCTTTTGGTCGCCCGATCTGAATCTGGCGCGCGATCCGCGTTGGGGCCGCACGGCGGAAACCTACGGCGAAGATCCGTACCTTGCCGGCAAAAACGGCGCCGCGTTTGTCCGCGGTTTGCAGGGCGACGACAAAACCTTTCTCAAAGCGGTCGCCACACCCAAGCACTTTACCGCCAACAACGAAGAGCACAACCGCTTTTCCTGCAACGCCGTGATGAGCGAAAAAACGCTGCGCGAATACCACCTCGAGCCGTTTCGGATGGCGGTGCAGGAGGGCCACGCGGAAGCGGTGATGGCGGCGTATAACGCGGTCAACGGCGTGCCTTGCCACGAAAACCGGCGGTTGCTGACGGAAATTTTGCGCGGCGAATGGGGCTTTGACGGCTATGTGGTGTCCGACTGCGGCGGCGTTATCAGTTTGTGGGAATCCCACCATACGCAGCCGGACGAGGTTTCTGCCGCGGCTGCAGCGCTGAACGCGGGCGTCGATCTGGAATGCAGCGACCATTTATATAAACGACACCTGAAAGAGGCGTTGGAAAAAGGCATGGTGACACAGGAACGCATCGACGAAGCCGTCACGCGGGTCCTGACCGCACGGATCAAGGCCGGCCAGCTTGATGACCCGAAAACGCTCCCGTGGTACAAAACGCCGTTTTCCGTTGTCGGCTGCGAAGCGCACGGACAGCTTGCCTATGAAGCGGCGGTCAAGTCCGCGGTGCTCCTCAAAAACAACGGCATTTTGCCGCTCAAAGACAGCGGGATCACGGTTGCCGTTTGCGGCAACAACGCCGACGAGGCGCAGTTCGGCGACTACAGCGGCGTGCCGGTACATCCGCCTGTCACGCCCCTGCAGGGCATTGCTTCTTATGAAAACGTGCGGGTGGTACACACGCCGTGGCATTATACCGAAACGGGCGAAAGCTTTCGGACGGTGCCTGCGGCCTGTCTGTTTTGCGACGGAAAACCCGGCGTCGCCGGCAGCTATTACAAGAACGCCGCCTTTGCGGGGCAGGCGAAAACGCGCACCGACGCGATCCTCGAATTTAAATGGGACGATCAGATGCCCGATCCGCTGATCGCGTCCCCGCAGTTTTCCATCGTGTGGCAGGGCGAAATCGAAGCGCCTTACACCGGCGTCTACCGCTTTGACGTGCGTGCCGCCGGCACAGCCAGATGCACGCCGCCCGAATTGGTGCTTGACGGCGGCAGTGTCAAAGCCGGCGACAGCGTGCGGCTGAGGCGCGGCGCGCGCATCGGCTTTGTGCTGCGCTATGTGAAAAACGAAGAAAAACCGGCGGTTTCGCTCGTGTGGCAAATTGCGCCGGACGAAAGCGCGGACGACGCGTTTTGCGCCGAAACGGAAGCCGCAAAGCACGCCGACGCGGTCATCGCCGTGGTCGGTCTCGGGCTGCAATATGAGCGCGAGGGGCGCGACAAGCTTGATCTTTCGCTCCCGCGCGAACAGCTTTCGCTGTTGGAAAAGCTGTTCGCGGTCAACCGGAATCTGATTGTTGTGCTCGAAAACGGCAGCGCTGTGGCGATTCCCTGGATTGCCGAACACGCGGCCGCGATTCTGGAGGTCTGGTATCCGGGCGAACGCGGCGGCACCGCGATTGCCGATCTGCTGTTTGGCAAGGTTTCTCCGGCCGGCCGGCTGCCGCTGGCGTTTCCGAAACGGACAGAGGATCTGCCCGCGTTTGACGACTATGAGATGGCACACGGCCGCAGCTATATGTATCGTAAAATCGAGCCGCTGTATGACTTCGGCTTCGGGTTGTCCTATACGACCTTCTCCTACCGCAATCTGCGCCGGACGCCGGACGGTGTTGCCGTCACCGTGCAAAACACCGGCGGCTGCGCGTCGGACGAAGTGGTCCAGCTTTATATCGACGCCGCCGGCCTGCCCGGCCAGCCGAAGCTGCGGCTCAAAGGCTTTCGGCGGATCCATTTGCAGCCGGGCGAAGCGAAAGAAGTCGCTTTCCCGCTCGGTGACGAAAGCTTTTCACTGTTTGACGAAGACGGCGTACGCCGTGTTTATCCCGGCGTCTACCGCATCTATATTGACGGCCATTTGCCTGACGACCGATCCTGTTGTATCGGGATGGAACGCACTTGACAGCAAGAAGCCGTCCGCACGCTTTTCCACTTTTGAACCAACCGCGATCCTGCGGCCCGTATGTCCGCGGCGGTTGCAATTGAAGAAACCACCATTACAGGAAATCCGCTGTCCAAGCCGGACGGCACGAAATAAAACGGGGTGACAATCATGAAGAAAAAACTGATATCCATCGTGCTGACGCTCTCGCTGCTGCTTGGCAGCGCGGCGTGCCTGTCTATGAACGCCGGCGCGCTGTATTACAACGACGGCCACAAGCTTTCCCGCGCGATCACGCAGGAGGGGCTTGTGCTGCTCAAAAACGAAAACAACGCTTTGCCGATCGCCCGCGGCGCGTCGGTGGCGTTGTTCGGCGACGCACAGTGCGTGGGCCCGAAGGACAGCGACGACACCTGGTTTATGAAGGGCTATATCCCTTACGGCTACGGCTCCCAAACCCAGTGCGGCGACTTCGGCGATTATCCGATCGATCCGCTGACCGCGCTGACCGACGCCGAAAAGAACGGCGAGATCTCCATCTACCACAAGACCAGCGAGGCGTTCCGCGACGCGCTGCAAAAGGGAGAAGCCTATATCCCGTCCGACGCGGATGTGGCCGCCGCAGCAGCGAACGCGAAGACCGCCGTCTATTTCATCAGCCGCTGGGCCGGTGAAGCGTTTGACCTCAAGCGCGGCGACTGGTATTTGCATGACAGCGAAAAAGCGCTGCTGCGCCAGTTGACGAACGCGTTTGACAAGGTGGTCGTTGTGCTCAACACGCCGTCCGTCATCGACACGTCCTGGGCGGTCGGCGAGATCGACGGCATCGATGTGGATGCGGTGCTGTACGTCAGCTATACCGGCATGCAGGGCGGCGTCGGCATCGCGGATATTTTGCTCGGTCACGCGAATCCGTCGGGCAAAACCAACGACACCTGGGCCAAGGATATCACCGATTATCCCACAACCGCCGGCTGGGATCAGCAGCATCAGGCTTATGAAGAGGATATCTTTGCGGGCTACCGCTGGTTTGAGACCTTCGATCCCGACTATGAAAAGGTGAACTACCCGTTCGGCTACGGTCTTTCCTACACGACGTTCAGCATCGAAACGAAGAACTTTACCGAAAAAGACGGCGCCGTCACCGTGGACGCCGTTGTGACCAACACAGGCGACAGAGCCGGCAAGCAGGTCGTTGAAATGTATGTCAGCGCGCCGCAGGGCAAGCTCGGCAAGGCCGGCAAAGTCCTTTGCGACTTCGCAAAAACGAAAATGCTCGCACCGGGCAAATCCGAAACGCTCACGCTGACCGCCGACATGAACGATCTCGCGTCGTTCGACGATCTCGGCAAAACCGGCAACAAGGCGTGTTATGTGCTCGAAGAAGGCGACTACCGGTTCCTCGTCGGCGACAGTGTGCGCAACGTCAAAGAGGCCGGCAAAGCGACCGTCGACAAGCTGACCGTGACCCAAAAACTCACGTCTCTTTGCCCGACCGATCTCGAAAAACGCCTTTGCGCAGACGGCTCTTATGAAACGCTGCCCGTGCGCGAAAAGGCGATGAACTACGTCCACACCGAAACGCCGAAGGCGTCCGTCAAAGAAGGCAAAAAGATCGCCGGACACCGGCTGTCCGAAGTGGTGTTCGGCACGATGACGATGGACGATTATCTCTCGCAATGGAGCGACAAGGAGCTTGCGACGTTCTTTGTCTCCTATGAGCAAAACCAGGTCGGCTGCAGCGACGCGCTGTGCGTCAAATACGGTCTCAACCGCTTTTCGCAGGGCGACGGCGGTACCGGTCTTTGCTTTATGGGGACGACCTATCCCTGTACCGCGATCCTCGCCTCCACCTGGAGCAACGCGTTAGTCGAAGCGTTCGGTTTGCAGCTCGGCACCGAGCTTTACAAAAACAACGTCGGCATGTGGCTTGGACCTGCGGTCAATATGCACCGCAACCCGCTTTGCGGCCGCAACCTTGAATACTATTCCGAAGATCCCTATCTGACCGGCCGCTTTGCAACGATCATCGTCAAGGCGATCCAGCGCAACGGCGTTGCCGTTTGCATCAAGCACATGTGCTGCAACGAAAAAGAGGCGGGCAAAATCTGGAGCGATTCCCAGGTCTCCGAGCGCGCGCTGCGTGAAATCTATCTCAAACCCTTCCAGATGGCGATCACCGAAGGCCACGCGGAAGGCATTATGACGTCCTATAATATCGTCAACGGTGTGCCCACGAGCGAATATACCGATCTTTTGCGCGGCATCGTGCGCGGCGAATGGGGCTATGAGGGCTTCATCACGACCGACTGGGGCAATTGCAAGAACCAGGTCAAGGAGATCAACGCGTCCAACAACGTCCACACGCCCTATGACCACTGCGACATCAACCTGATCTATGACGCGATCGATAAGGGCGAAATCACCCGTGCAACGCTTGAGGAGGGCGCAACGCAGATCCTTTGGACCTTGGTGCGCACCCCGCGCTATTACCGCGCCAACGCCTGTACGATCGGCCACCACTATGACGAATACGGCCGCTGCAAGGTTTGCCACAGCCCCGACCCGGCCGTGCGCCGCAACCTTGCAAAGAACCTTGCAAAGCTCGCACCCGAAGCGGGGATCAATCCGAAATCCGTTGTGACCTTCGGCTACCGCGACTTTACCGACTTTATCGGCAGAAACACCGAAAGCTTTTGCGCCGATATCATGGCGGTCTTCAAACTGGTCTACAACTTCTTTACCCAACTCATCGGCCGCGCCATGGCGCTTTGATCCGCAAAACGTCCATACTTTCCGTGCGATAAGGAGTGCATCGTATGACACAGAGAATCATCGCGTTTTTGATCAGTCTGTTTTTGACGCTCGCGTTTACTATGAACCGGGCGTTCACAGGCGAAAACAACCCGAACCATGAGATCACGATTCAGGAAAACCGCTTTGCCGCCGAAAACACCTTCATTGCGCAAAAGCGCGAAAAAACGAAACTGCCCACGTTTCAAAAAGAACGCGGCAATCTGCCGCAGCCGACATGGCAGGGGCACGACGACGCGATTGAATGCTACTATAAAGCGTGGGAGCTGGCGTTCAAAAACTTGAAAAAGCCCTCCATGTTTTCTGGCTATGTGTCGAACTATATCGACACGGCGTTCGACGGCAATCTGTATATGTGGGACTCCGTGTTCATCCTCATGTTCGGCCGCTACGGCGCGCGCTCGTTCAATTTTCAGGGTACGCTCGACAACTTTTATTCCCACCAGTACAAGGACGGCTACATCTGCCGCGATATGGAGCAAGACACCTGCAAGGAGCGGTTCACCCGCTTTGACCCGTCTGCCACCGGCCCCGATGTGATGCCGTGGAGCGAATGGGAATACTTCAAAAACTTCGGCGACACCGACCGGCTGGCGCGGGTGTTTCCGTGTCTGATGGCCTATCACCAATGGATGCAGGAATTCCACACCTGGCCCGACGGCACCTATTGGTCCAGCGG
>CACWJV010000047.1 GCA_902761265.1 Oscillospiraceae bacterium
GAATTAAAGGTGAATCTATGTCTGATTTAATTATCGTTGAGTCGCCATCCAAGGCGAAAACACTCAAAAACTATCTTGGCAAAGGTTATGACGTCATCGCTTCCAAGGGTCATGTCCGCGATCTGCCGGCGGCCCGTTTGAGCGTGGATATCCAGCACGACTTTGCCCCGAAATACGCCGTTGTCAAAGGCAAGGAAAAGCTCGTAAAAGAGCTGCAGGAAGCGGTCAAAAAGAGCGACAAGGTCTATCTTGCAACCGACCCGGACCGCGAGGGTGAGGCGATTTCGTGGCATCTTGCGTCGCTGCTGGGTCTCGATTTGTCGGAAGAAAACCGTGTGACGTTTAACGAGATCACAAAAACCGGCGTCAAAAACGGTATGGCAGCACCGCGCAAGGTCGATCTCGATCTGGTCAACGCGCAGCAGGCGCGCCGCATTCTCGACCGTCTGGTGGGCTATAAACTTTCGCCGTTTGTCTCTCAAAAAATCCGCCGGGGTCTTTCCGCCGGCCGGGTGCAAAGTGTAGCTGTGCGCATGATCTGCGACCGCGAGGAGGAGATCCGCGCGTTCGTGCCGCAGGAATACTGGACGATCGAAGGCAAGTTTCTCGATGGACGCCGTGTGATCAACGCAACGCTGCACGAGGACGAAACCGGCAAGCTCGAGATCCGCAACGAGCAGCAGGCCGATGCATTGCTGCAGCGCATGGAAGCCTATACCTTTTCCGTCAGCGCACTCAAAAAAGGTACGCGCAAGATCAATCCCTTGCCGCCGTTTATCACATCGACCATGCAGCAGGAGGCTGCCAAAAAGCTCGGCTTCCGCACGGAACGCACGATGCAGATCGCGCAGCAGCTCTATGAAGGCATCGATCTCGGCGATCGCGGCGCTGTCGGTCTTATCACCTACATGCGTACCGACTCCATGCGCGTGTCGGACGAAGCGAGCAACGCCGCCGCGGCGCTCATCACCGCCGTGTACGGCAAACAGTATGTGCCGGAAAAACCGAACGTCTATAAATCCCGTGCCAATGCCCAGGACGGTCACGAAGCCATCCGTCCGTCCGATGTGAATCTCACGCCGGAATCGGTGAAAAGCTTTTTGACAATTGAACAATTCAAACTCTACGATCTTATCTGGAAACGTTTTATCGCGTCGCAGATGGCCGCCGGTGTACAAAGCACTGTGAAACTGGATATCCGCGGCAATGCAGAAGGCGACCAGGCACATTTCGTGATCTTCCGCGCCAACGGCCATTCGATGAAATTTGACGGCTGCACGCGCGTCTATGATCTCGGCGAAGGCAAGGACGCATTGCTGCCGGCCGAGCTTAAGCAGGGGGATCCGCTGAAAACGCGCGACATCAGTAAATCGCAGCATTTCACCCAGCCGCCGGCGCGCTACAGCGAACAGTCGTTGATCAAGGCGCTCGAGGAAAACGGCGTGGGCCGTCCGAGTACCTATGCAACGATTATTTCCACCATCGTCAAACGCGAGTATGTTCAGCGTAAAAACAAGCAGCTTGTGCCGACCGAACTCGGCGAAGCAATTTCAAAACTGCTGAAAGAGACGTTTCCGAAAATTGTCAACACCAAATTCACCGCGCAGATGGAAACCGGTCTTGACCGTGTCGGCGACGGCGAAGAGGACTATGTGGCGTTGCTGCACAGCTTCTATGACGATTTTGAAAAGACGCTCAAAAAAGTCAAGGACGACATGAAGGACGTCAAGATCCAGCTTCAGGAGGATCAGACCGACATCCCGTGCGAAAAGTGCGGGCGCATGATGGTCGTCAAGGTCGGCCGCTTCGGCAAATTCCTTGCCTGCCCGGGCTATCCCGCATGCAAGAACACAAAGCCCTATGTGGTCGATACGGCGGCCCGCTGCCCGAAATGCGGAGGCAAGGTCGTGGAAAAAAAGAGCAAGCGCGGCTACACCTTCTTCGGCTGCGAAAAATGGCCGGAATGCGATTTTGTCACATGGGACAAGCCGACCAAAGAAACCTGCCCCAACTGCGGCAGCGCCCTGTTTAAGGGCAAGGGCGGCATGCTCTCCTGTCTCAAAGAAGGCTGCGGCTATTCGCGCAGGGACAAAAAGAAAAAAGAAGACTGAAAAGGAGGACAGACATGAACGAGCAGATCATCGTGATCGGCGGCGGCCTGGCCGGTGTGGAAGCCGCATGGACGGCGGCAAACCTCGGCGCAAATGTGACGCTGTTTGAAATGAAGGGCGAACGCTTTTCGCCGGCACATCACTCAACCGATCTTGCCGAGCTTGTCTGTTCCAATTCTTTAAAGGCCAAACGACTCGCGTCTGCGGCCGGGCTTATGAAAGCGGAGATGCGCCGCATGGGCTCGTTGTGTGTGCGCTGCGCAGAACAGTGCGAAGTTCCTGCCGGCGGGGCGCTGGCTGTGGATCGAGACGCATTTTCTCGACTGGTCACCGAACAAATCACAGCCCATCCCAATATCACCCTTGTGCGCAAGGAAGTCTCTGAAATCCCCGCCGAACCGTGCATCATTGCTGCCGGGCCGCTTGCGAGCGACGCGATCAGCGAAAAGATCAGTGAACTGTGCGGCAACGGATTGTCGTTTTTCGACGCGGCTGCGCCGATTGTGACCAAAGAGAGTCTCGACCCCGATCATTATTTTACCGCGTCGCGCTATGACCGCGGCGGTGAGGACGATTACCTCAACTGTCCGATGAACAAGGAGGAATACGAGGCGTTTTATGAAGCGCTCATTTCCGCCGAATCCGCGCCGCTGCACAGCTTCGACCGCCGCAAGGATGTCTATGAAGGCTGCATGCCGATTGAAGTGATGGCGACCCGCGGCAAAGACACCATCCGCTACGGGCCGCTCAAGCCCGTGGGTTTGCGCGATCCCAAAACCGGCCACCGGCCGTGGGCTGTGCTGCAGTTGCGGCGTGAAACCAAAGAGGGGGACCTGCTCAACCTCGTCGGCTTTCAAACCAATCTCAAATTCAGCGAGCAAAAGCGGGTGTTCTCCATGATCCCGGCGCTCAAAAACGCCGAATTCATGCGCTACGGCGTGATGCACCGCAACACGTTTCTCGACGCACCGCGTCATCTTCTTGCGGATTACAGCCTGAAAACAAGGTCGGATCTCTTCTTTGCCGGCCAGATCACCGGTGTGGAGGGCTATATGGAATCGGCGCAAAGCGGCATCCTTGCCGGCGCCAATCTTGTGCGCCGTTTGCGCGGACAGGAAACGCTGGTTTTGCCGCAAACGACCATCATGGGCGCTTTGGCGCACTATATCAGCGACGAGAGCGTCAAGGACTTTCAGCCCATGGGCGCGAATTTCGGCGTGCTGCCGCCGATCGAACCGCATATCCGCGACAAAAAGGCACGTTATGAAGCGCTCTCACAGCGCAGCTTACAAGATCTTGCAACCTATCTGGAACAGGAGGGATGGCATGTTTGAAGCCTTCCAGCAAACCATCGGATATACATTTCAAAACGAAGCGTATCTCGAGACCGCGTTCACGCATTCCTCGTTTAAAAACGAACGCGGCCTGCACCGGGACTGCAACGAGCGGCTCGAGTTTTTGGGCGACAGCGTTCTCGGCATGATCTCGGCAGACTATTTCTACCACAATCTGAGTCATCTGCCTGAAGGGGAGATGACCAAACGCCGTGCAGCATGCGTTTGCGAAAAATCGCTTTTCGGCTTTGCGCAGGAGATCGATCTTGGCAAATACATACTGCTTGGCAAAGGCGAAGAACGCACCGGCGGACGCAAACGCACGTCGATTCTGGCCGATGCGTTTGAAGCTGTGATTGCCGCAATCTATCTCGACGGCGGCATCGACGCGGCACGCAATTTCGTTTTGCCGTTTCTCAAAAAGGCCGCTATGCAGGAGCCGTCGTTCAGCGATTATAAAACGGCGCTGCAGGAGATTATCCAAAAGAATCCGGACGAGCATCTGAGCTATGTGCTTGTCGGCGAAAGCGGCCCGGACCATCAAAAGAGCTTTGAGGTGGAAGTGCATCTCAATTCCAACGTGATCGGTTCCGGCGTCGGCAGAAGCAAAAAAATCGCCGAACAGGCCGCCGCCAGAGCTGCGCTGGAGCTGATGGGCATCCATACATGAAACACGTCAATGTGTCGCTGTTTGTGCCGTTTCTCGGCTGTCCCCACCGCTGTTCGTTTTGCGACCAGAAAGCCATCACAGGCCAGCAGACGACCGTAACGCCGTCCGATGTGGTACGCGCCGCACAGACAGCCATCGCCTCGGGCGCTGACACCGCCAACGGACAGATCGCTTTTTTCGGCGGCAGCTTTACGATGCTGCAAGAAGACACCATGTGCAGTCTGCTCCGGGCGGCGCAGCCGTTTATTGAAAACGGAGCGTTCAGCGGCATCCGCATCTCCACGCGGCCGGACGCAATTGACCCCGCTGTTTTGTCTCTTTTGAAACAGTATCACGTCACATCTATCGAACTCGGCTGCCAAAGCACAGACGATCATGTTTTGAAACTTAACGAACGCGGACATACCAAAGCCGATATTGCATCCGCTTGTCAGCTCATCCGTGCGTCCGGTATTGAGCTCGGTGTACAGATGATGACCGGCCTGCCCGGCGACACCGTCGACGGCGCGATTCAAACAGCGAACGATCTGATCGCTTTCGGCGCACAGACGGCGCGGATCTATCCGACGCTCGTGCTTCGCGGCACACGGCTTGCCCGGTGGTGGCAAAGCGGCGAGTATCAGCCGCAAACGCTTGACGAAGCGGTCGATCTTTGCGCAAAGCTGCTGCGGCTGTTTGAAAAATCTGACGTCCCGGTGATCCGTCTGGGACTGCATGCGCAAAGCGATTTGCAGCAAAATCTGCTGGCCGGGCCGTTTCATCCGGCGTTTCGTGAATTGTGCGAGGGCAAACGCTATCTTGACGCCATGCACGCGGTACTGAAAAACCGAAAACCCGGCGCATATACGCTTTTTGTCGGCAGCCGGTTTTATTCCAAAGCAGCGGGACAGCACCGCCGGAACTTAAAAACACTCGAACAAGAGGGTTATCTCATTCACCTGCGCGGCGACGATACGCTCGCGCTCTATGAAATTGAAGGATAAGGAACAAACGTATGATTCTCAAAGCGATTGAAATGCAGGGCTTCAAGTCCTTCCCTGAAAAGACCGTGCTCAATTTTGACCGCGGGATCACGGCGGTCGTTGGCCCCAACGGTAGCGGCAAAAGCAATATCTCCGATGCCGTGCGCTGGGTGCTCGGCGAACAGTCGACCAAATCGCTGCGTTCGTCCAAAATGGAAGACGTGATCTTTGACGGCACCGGTACGCGCAAAGCGCATACCTTCGCGTCCGTCACCTTGCGGCTCGACAATACCGATCGCTCCATGCCTGATGTGGACGACGACGAAGTAGCGGTGACACGGCGCTTTTTCCGTTCGGGCGAAAGCGAATATAAAATCAACGGCAAAGCGGTGCGCCTGAAAGACGTCCACGCGCTGTTTATGGATACCGGTCTCGGCCGCGACGGCTATTCGCTGGTCAGCCAGGGCAAAATCGCGGACATGATCTCCGGCAAAGGCCGCGAGTGCCGCGATATGCTCGAGGAGGCGTGCGGCATTTCCGCTTATCGCTACCGCCGCCAGGATTCGCTCAAACGGCTGGCGCAGGCAGAGGAAAATCTGCTGCGTTTGCGCGATATTTTAACGGAGCTCGAAGAACGGATCGGTCCGCTCAAAACGCAGAGCGAAAAGGCCGAAAAGTTCCTCGTGCTCTCCGAAGAACGCAAGGGGTTGGAAATCGGTCTGTGGCTGTATGCAATCGAAAAACTCAAAGACGACCTGCGTGCGCAGGAGGACGCGCTTGCCATCGCCGCCCAGCAGTATGAAGACGCCGAAACAACGCTGCACGCGCTCGAGCAGCAAAGCGAACAGGCGCTTTTAAAAGCGCAGCAGATCACCGTTACCATCGACGAAATCCGCGCGCATATCACGTCGCTCGAAGAAGAGGCGGCGCAGCTTGACGCCCAAGGGGCCGTGCTGCAAAACTCTGTACAGCATAACGAGGAAACGATTTCGCGCATTGAACGCGACAAGCAGGCAGCGGGCGAAAGCCGCGAGCAACTGCAAAAGGAGATCGACGCTGAAAACGCCCTGATCGCGCAGATCAAAAGCATACAGACAGAAAAACAGCAGACGCTCGACAAAGTGAAAAACGAGCTGTCCGACATCGGCACCTCCGGCGGCAATTTAGACGAAGAAGCCGAAAAAATCAACGCGCGACTGTCTGACCTCGCGCAGCAGGCCGCGGACGCCAAAGTGGCTGCCTGGTCGGCACAAACCGCCATGCGCGAAATGGAGGAACGCAAAGCCTCCATCACCACAGTCCTTTCGCAGCAAAACGACACGCTCGCGCAGCTTCAAACGCAAAAGCAGGCCGCCGATCAAGCGCTTGCCGACGCCGACAGGAAGCTGCAGGAAGCCGGCAATGTGGTCTCTGCCTTGCAGATGAAAGCCGATCTGCGAACGGAAAAAGCGGATAAACTGAAACTTGAACTCGACGATCTCTCGTTTGATCTGCAGCGTGCGCTCGCGAAGCTGAAGATGCTCGAGGATCTTGAAAAGAATATGGACGGCTATTCCGGCGCGGTCAAGGCCGTGATTCTGGAAGCCGAAAAAGGGCGGCTGCACGGTATCCACGCTACAGTGGCAAAGCTGTTGTCGATGGATCCCGCACACGCAGTCGCGATTGAAACGGCGCTCGGCAACGCAGTGCAACACATCGTGTGCGACACACAGTCCGACGCAAAAGCCGCGATCCGCTATTTGAAACACGGGTCGCTCGGCCGTGCAACGTTCCAGCCCATCGACGCTGTCAAAGCAAAACCGCTGACAGAAACCGGACTGGACGATGCGGTCGGCTTCGTCGGCCTTGCACATGCACTCGTGCAGTGCGAATCGCAGTACCGCGAAGTGATCGCGGCGCTGCTTGGGCGGACGGTCGTTGCCGAAGATCTCGACTGCGCCGTCTCCATCGCCCGGCAGTACGGCTACCGCTTTAAGATTGTCACGCTCGACGGACAGGTCGTCAATCCCGGCGGCTCCATGACCGGCGGTTCGCAATCGAAGACCGCAGGCTTTTTAACGCGCAACAGCGAAATCGAACGCTTGCGCGAAAAGAGCGAGGCACTGCAAAAGAAGACCGACGCCATCCGCGAATCGCATACGGCTGCGCTGAACGCTGCGCAGCAGACCGCCGACGAGCTGACCGCAGCAAAAGACACGGCGCTGACGCTTTCACAGGAGCAGATCCGTCTTGCCGGCGAACAGCGGCTGTTTGACGAACAGGTTGCTTCCGCCGCCGATGCGCTCGAAACGCTGCAAAACGAGCTGTCGTCGTTTGACGAACGACTGCAGCAGCTTCAGTCCGACGCGGACAACGCACAAGCAACGACCGGGGCGATCGAATCCGAAGCTGCAACGCTCAGCATGACGCTGCAGACGCTGGACGAACAAAAGCAAAACCTGTCTGCAAAGCGCGAAGATCTCGCGTCGCAGCTCTCCAAACTTTCGCTCGAGCTGCACGACGCGCAAAAAGATCTCTCTGTCCGCACGGATTCGCTCCATCTGCTGCTCTCGCGCCTCGTGTCGCAAGAGGACCGCGACAAGCAGTTGCAGGAGGAGATCGACGAAATCCGTCAAAGAAACGCCGATTTGCTCGAAACCATCTCCACGCTTGGCGTCACGGCCAAACAGCGCCGGACAGACGCTGAAAACGAAAAGCAGCGCATTGACTTTTTGCGTCAATCGCGTACCAAAGCCGAAGAGGAAAGCGCCGCACTGCGCGTCAAAGAGCGCGAACAGACCGCCGAACGCGAACGCATCGGCGGCGAAAAGGCAAGGCTTGAAGCGAAAAAAGAGACGATGCAAAAGGACTACGACGACACCGTCAGTCGTTTGTTCGACGATTACCAGCTCACGCTGCGCGAAGCACAGCAGACCCACGAAAAAACCGCCGAGCCCGGCCCGGCCCGCCGCAGACTGGGCGAAATCAAAAACAAGATCCGCGCCCTCGGCAACGTCAACGTCGGCGCGATCGACGAATACAAGGAAGTCAACGAACGATACACGTTCATGCGCGACCAGCTCGAAGATGTGGAACGCTCTAAGGCGGAGCTGCAAAAGCTGATTTCCGAGCTGACCGATAAGATGTCGAATCGGTTCCGCGAACAGTTCAGCAAGATCAACAGCTATTTTGACGAAACGTTCCGCGAACTGTTTGACGGCGGCCGCGCCGAACTGCAGCTGACGGATCCGGCAGACGTGCTTGAAAGCGAGATCGACATCCGGCTGCAGCCCCCGGGTAAAAACGTCAAGCGGCTCGACGCGCTGTCGGGCGGCGAAAAGGGACTTTCGGCCATCGCGCTGCTGTTCGCCATTCTCAAGGTCAATCCTGCGCCGTTTTGCATCTTTGACGAAGTGGAAGCCGCGCTGGACGAAGCCAACGTCTCGCGCTATGCACAGTATGTGCGCCGCATGACGAAAAACACGCAGTTCATTCTGATCACGCACCGCCGTGGCACGATGGAGGAAGCGGATGTGCTTTACGGCATCACCATGCAGGAGCAGGGCGTGAGCAAGCTGCTTGAACTCAAAACCGCCGAGATCGCAAAACGTCTCGGTATCACCGGATAAAGGAGCAAACCGTACATGGGTATTTTCAAAAAATTCGGCTTCGGCCTGAAAAAGACCAGAGAAGGTCTGGATAAAAAACTCGAAGACGTGCTCGGCGCGTATGAGGAGATCACCGACGATCTGTATGACGATCTCGAGGAGGCGCTGATTATGGCCGACGTCGGTGTTCAAACCGCGACGGACGTGGTGGAGGAACTGCGCAAACGTGTCCGCCAGGGCGACGTGCGCAACCCGAAGCACGCAAAAATGATCATCGCCGACATCATTGCCGGTATGCTTGACGGCGGCGAGGACATGGGGCTGATCACGATTCCGTCCGTCATTTTGATGATCGGCGTCAACGGTGTGGGCAAAACGACAACCATCGGCAAGCTCGCGGCACATTATAAAGCAGAGGGCAAAAAGGTGCTGCTCGGCGCGGCGGATACGTTCCGTGCGGCAGCGATCGAACAGCTCGAAGTCTGGGCCGAGCGCGCCGGCGTGGATATCATCAAGCAAAAAGAAGGCTCCGATCCGGCCGCCGTGGTCTATGACACCATTCAGGCCGGTATCGCCCGCGACAGCGATATCATCATCATCGACACCGCAGGACGGCTCCACAACAAAAAGAACCTTATGGACGAGCTGGCCAAAATCTACCGTGTGGTCGACAAGGAGCTGCCCTATGCCGACCGCGAAATCTTCCTCGTGCTGGACGCCACAACCGGCCAGAACGCTGTCAGCCAGGCCAAGGAATTCATGCAGGTTGCTGAGCTGACCGGCATCGTGCTCACAAAGCTCGACGGCACCGCCCGCGGCGGCGTCGTGCTGGCGATCAAAAACGAACTGAAGCTGCCGATCAAATTCATCGGCGTCGGCGAACAGCTTGACGATTTGCAGCCGTTTAACCAAAAGGTCTTTGCCAAGGCGCTGTTTGAAAACACCGCCGAAACCCACGCGGACGAGGACTGAGTATGCAATTTTTACTTGCCACGCATAACCGGAAAAAACAAGCCGAGATGCAGCGTATTCTTTCGCCGCTCGGCATCGAAGTATTGACCGCCGATATGGCGGGGATCGATCTCACCGATGTGGACGAGACAGGGGAGACCTTCCGCGAAAACGCCTTTCTCAAAGCGCACAGCGGCTGCATCGAAAGCGGTCTGCCGTGCATCGCGGATGACAGCGGCCTTTGTGTTGATGCCCTCGGCGGCGCGCCGGGCGTTTATTCCGCGCGCTACAGCGGCGTCCACGGAGACGACGACGCCAATATCGCAAAGTTGCTCGATGCACTCAAAGACGTGCCCGACGCGCTGCGCACGGCGCACTTTGCTTGTGCGGTCTGTGTCTGCTTCCCCGACGGACGCAAGCTCGAACTGGAGGGCCGCTGCAACGGTAAAATCGGCTATGAAAAGCGCGGGAACGACGGCTTCGGCTATGACCCCGTCTTTTTGGTCGGCGACCGCAGCTTTGCCCAGTTTACGGCGGATGAAAAAGACGCCGTGTCCCATCGCGGCAACGCTTTACGTAAGCTCTGCAAAGCATTGCCGGACTATCTCAATAAGGAGTAACACTATGACAGGAAAAGAACGCGCGGCCTTTCGCGCGCAGGCCAATTCACTCGAGCCGTTGTTTCATATCGGCAAAAGCGGCATGAACGAAGGCGTGATCCGCCAAACGGACGACGCGCTGCGTGCCCGAGAGCTGATCAAAGTAAAAGTGCTGCTGGAATCGTCGCCCATTACCCCGCGGGAAGCGGCCGATACGCTTGCGGCGGCTGTCGGCGCCGAAGTGATTCAGGTGATCGGCGGTGTGATCGTGCTTTATCGCGAAAGCCCCGAGCTCAAAGAAAAAGCAGCCCAAAAGGAGAAAAACAAAAAACTCGCCGCCAAACGCGCCCGTGAAAAAGCGCTGCGCGACAGCCGCGACGGCAAGCTCGTGAACGTGCGCGTGATCAAAAAACGATGAGCCGCATCGGCGTATTCGGCGGCACGTTCAACCCGCCGCATCTGGGACATCTGCGGCTGGCGCAGGCGGCAAAAGCACAGTGCGCACTGGACACTGTGCTCATCATGCCGGCAAATATCCCACCGCATAAGGACGCGGTCGATCTGATTTCCAGCGACGACCGGCTGGCGCTGTGCCGGCTGACGTTTGCGGACGACGGGTTCGTCGTTTCCGATCTGGAATTGCGCCGCACAGGCAAAAGTTACACGGTGGATACTTTGCACGCGCTGCGCGACGCGTATCCCGGCGACGAATTGTTCTTGATCATCGGGTCGGATATGCTGCTCTCGTTTGACCGCTGGTACCGCTGGCAGGAGATTTTGTCGCTTTGCAC
>CACWJV010000048.1 GCA_902761265.1 Oscillospiraceae bacterium
CAGCAAGGTGCTGGCTGTTTTGTTTGCGATCTTTGCCATTCTCGCCTCGTTCGGCATCGGCAACATGGGGCAGGTCAACAAGATCACGCTCAATCTGCAGTCTGCGTTTTTCCATGACGCAACCGTACTTGGCACGGTCGGCGGCATCCCTGTGATCAACATCATCATCGGCGTTGCGCTCATGATCCTTGCCGCGCTTATTATCATCGGTGGATTGCAGCGCATCGCGTCCTTTGCGGAACGTGTGGTGCCGTTTATGTCTATCGTATATGTGATCGGCGCACTGATCATCTGTGTGCTGAATTACAAAAACATCGGTCTGATGTTTGCGGCAATCTTTAAGTTTGCGTTTGGCGTCAAGGCGGTTGCCGGCGGCGCTGCCGGTATTGCCATTTCGCAGGTTATTACGCAGGGCTGCAAACGCGGTGTGTTTTCCAACGAAGCCGGTCTCGGCTCCTCCGTGATGGTGCATTCGTCCTCCAACGTCAAAGAGCCGGTCAAGCAGGGTATGTGGGGTATTTTTGAAGTCTTCTTCGATACGTTTGTGGTCTGCACCATGACGGCGATTGTTGTGCTGTCCTCCGGGCATATTGATCTTGCTACCGGTCTTGTGAAGGAAGGCGTCAGCGATGCGACGCTTGTGGCGCAGGTGTTCGGCGAATCGTTTGGCTTCTTCGGTGAAATCTTTATCGCCATCGCTATGCTGCTGTTCGCGTTTACAACGGTGCTCGGCTGGTCGCAGTACGGGACTAAGGCGGTGGAATACCTGTTCGGCACCAAGGCGACGATGGTCTATAAAGTGATCTTTGTGCTGATGATCATCTCCGGCGCCGTCATGACGTCCTCGCTCGCATGGGATATTTCTGATACGTTCAACGGTCTGATGATGATTCCGAACCTGATCGGTGTGGTGGCGCTCTTCCCGCTGGTCTCCCGGATCACGAAGAACTACGTACAGCGTAATATTAAGAATGAGAGCGTAGACCCCCTCCTGTCCTACAATCCGGCGATCGAACAGGAAATGAGCGAAGCGCTCGCGCAGGAGCAGGCTGAAGCAGCAGGGGAATAAGCCGTAACAAAAAAGACTATTACATCATTGCGTGTGCAAGTTGTAATAGTCTTTAAGTTTTTGTAATGTATACAACGTTCTGACCGGTCAGGGCGTTTCTTGTTTTCTTGTCTCTTGCTATTTTGTTATCTCGTTATCTCGTAACCGGCTTTCCCGTCTTCGCGTCAAGCACATTGCGGAACACACTCGCGTGCGTGGTGGAAATGAACTTGTCCATGTGCATGGAACCGAAATACCAGTGGGAAAATTTGCAGGTTTTGCCGACGTCCTCAAGATAGGTGTTGATCGCCGTGATCGGCGCATCCATACCGGTATTGAGCAGTAGAAAATCCTTGATTTTTGCCGGCGGTTCGTGGGTGATGATCAGATCCACTTTGCCGTTTTGTTTTTGCAAATTTTCAACACCCTCCATCAGCTCTTCGCGCGTCGGGATTTCCTTGTCAGACCAGGTGTCCATTTCAAACCGGATCTCAATATCCGGGCTTTCGCCGCCGCCGAAGGTGAACACGGTCTGATCCTCGATTTTAAAGATCTGTCCGCGCAAAAGGTGGAAAATGTTGGGCGCGATCTGATGCACCTTGCCGCCGTTCCATTTTTTGATCTTCAGCTTGGAAAGCATGTCGAAATTTTCGTGTGTGCCGTCTACAAAGCAGATGTTGTATTTCTTTTTCGTCAGCTTGCGCAATTCGTTCATTTCCTCTTTGCTGCCGTCCCACAAAAAGCCGAAATCGCCGCAAATCAGCAGCGTATCTCTTTCCTTGAGTTTGTGCAGCGCCGGGTCGTCAAAACGCGAGATCTGCCCGTGCATATCGCCGGTTACATAAATCATGAAAGTCACCTTCCTGAAAATTTCCACATGAGAAGAAATATTTTAATAAGATAAAAATTTTTTGCGAAAACGGTTTCTTTTTCAGCCGAAAGTTGCTATAATCAACATATAATAGCGAGCCTATATAGTTTACCGCTCTATTTTAGCATATCTTTTTCAAGAATGCAAATGTTTGAAAAAAATAACAAGGATGGATGTTCATGAAAAAATCGTTTGCCGTGCTTTGCGCTGCCGTGCTGCTGTGCAGTATCTGTCCGCTTTTTTCGTTTGCCGGTTTCAACGAGATAGAAGAAGCAACCAAAGGATTGGCCAGTGATATCTATTACATGGTGAGCCTGGACGAAAACACGGAACTGTTTTCCAAAAATGAAACCAAAAAGACCGCGCCGGCTGCGTTTGTCAAACTGCTTGCCACTATTGTTGCCATTGAAAAGTGGGACAATCTCGACGAAACCGTAAATGTCACGCAGGAGTCGTTGTCACTGGTGCAGTATGAATACGGTGTGCGCACAGCCGGGATGCATGCCGGCGACACTTACACACGCCGGCAGCTCATTGATACGCTCGTCATTTACAGCGCAAACGACGCAGCCAGCATCATTGCCCACAGTATCTCCGGGTCGGCCGACGCATTTGTCCAATTAATGAACGAAACCGCGCAAAAGATCGGCTGCACCGATACTCATGTTGTCAACATCACCGGTTTTGACGCCAAGGATCAGTACACAACAGCAAAGGATGTCGCCGCGATTGTGCGCTACGGCAATCAGCAGCCGGTATTCGCACAGGCTTTTTCCGCCACGAGCATCACGCTGCCCGAAACGAATTACATCGCGGAACGCACCTATAACGCCGACAATAAAATGCGCGTGGCAGCTGTGTCCGATTATTACCACGCATCCGTCAACGGCGGCAAAGCGACCTCCACAGCGGAAGCCGGTGAATGCATCGCCGTGACCACTTCGCAGGACGGCTACGCCTACATCTGCGTCGTGATGAAAGGTTCGCTTGCCGATATCGACAAGGACTCTGTCAACGAAAACACTGCGCTGACCGACGCAAAACAGCTCATCGCCTGGACGTATAATAATGTCCGCTACCGCGTGATTGCCACAGCGACCCAGACCGTAGAGGTTGTTAACGTGACCGCCGCACGCGACGGTGACACCCTGCGGCTTGTACCTGAAAAAGAAACGAGCGCTTTGGTGCCGTCCAAAGCGTCCAGCAGCTCCGTGCTGATTCAGCCGATCGAAGAAAGCAAACCGGAAAAGCTCACCGCGCCGATCAAGCAGGGCGACGTCATCTGCCAGGCAAAGGTGATCTATGGAGATCAGGTGATTACGACCATCAATCTGGTGGCCGCCAACGATGTGCGCCTTTCCATGATTCGTCTGTTTATGACGAACCTACGCCGCGTGCTTTCTTCTACCGCTTTTATTCTGCTTGAAATTGCCGGTTTGATCGTTTTGGTGCTCTACGTTGTGATGATGGTGCTCAAATATCAAAAGGCAAAGAACAGCAAAAAACCAAAATTGCAGCGTGTGGAAGGCGGTAAACAAAACCGCAAATAATTGCGGCGCTTTCCCGATAATTTCCATTGCAGATATCCGCTTGATGCGATACAATTAGAGAGATTCAATGCTTTGATGAAAGGATGTTTCCCGATGAAGAAAACTTTGAAACGCGTAGTGCTGATGATCGTGTTTGTTCTCAGTGTGCTTGCAGTATGTGCGTTTTCCGGCGCCGCAGCCGACACCAACGGCAAATGGATCACTGCCTGGGGTACCGGGTCTACTAATATCACCCTGCCTGGCTACAATAATATCACAGCCTTTGTCGGGCAGGTCACTGCCAGAACGGTGATCACACCGACTGCCTCCGGCGACAAGCTGCGTGTGCGTCTTTCCAACCACTTCGGAGAAGAGCCGCTGACAGTAGACACTGTGACGGTGGCCAGAAGCATGGGCGGTTCCCGGATCGACACGGCTTCGGTTCGTTTTGTAACCTTTAATGGCTCCCCGGCGGTGACAATTCCTGCCGGCGGAGAGATCTATTCCGATGAGGTCGCTTTTCCGGTCACAGCTATGGAAGACATCGCGCTGAGTGTGTTTTTGAAAAACTTCGGCAACATCAAGACGATGGGCCTTTCCGGCGGCGAAACCTACCTCGGCATCGGGGAAGAAGATAAAACACGCGACGCCTCCATGGGTATTGCCAACGAGATCGACGAAACCTATTTGCGTATCTTTGAATCGGTCGGCATCGGTCTGGACCGTTCGCTGTCCTACAGCATCATCCATGTGGTGCCGCTGTTTTCCAGCATCGACGTTTATAACAGCAGCCCGGATTCCTATTCCGTGGTCGTTGTCGGCGACTCCACCGTGTCCAACGATTTCCCGCAGTACCTTGCCGAACAAATCAATCAAGCCGGCACGACGGACGTCGGCGTTGTCGGAAAAGGCATCATCGGCAACAGCCTCGGCAGAGACGGCCTCGGCTTCGGATCGTTCCTCTTCGGTGAATCCATGCTCAAGCGCTTTGAACGCGACGTGCTTTCGCAGTCAGGTGTAAAATACGTTATTGTAAAAATAGGCACAAACGATATTGTACACCCGGTCTGCCAGGATGTGCAGGAGGAAAATCCCGGCATTAAACAGCCTACCGCGCAGGAGATCATCGAAAACTTCCGTACCGTTTTCCGCACCTGCCATGCCAATAATCTGAAAGTCATCGCTGTAGGTATCACACAATGGAAGGGCTATACACGCGATTTCCTCAACACCGGCGCACGGTATGTGCGTACCGATGAGGAACTTGCCGCCGACTGGGAGATCGCTCAGGAAGTCAACCGTTGGCTCGCTGTGACTACAGAGCACGACGGCTATGTGGATTACTACGATATTACTAAGAACCCCGAAGATCCGTCCGCAATGCTGCCGGAATATACGTTGGACGGCGCGCATCCGACCGATCTTTGCCAACGCGTCTGGGCGCGTGAATTTCCGCTCGGTCTGATCGGCATCGGCGGCCGTGTCGGCGGTGTGCGTTTGAACACCGCGGAGATTGATCTCAAGATCGGCAACACGCAAAAGCTGATCGCGACAATCATTCCGGATTATGCCAAAAATAAAAACGTTAAATGGGAAACCTCCAATTCCTCTGTTGCAACTGTGGATCAAAACGGTGTTGTCCGCGGCGTCGGCAACGGCACCTGCGAGATCATCGTTGAAACCGAGGAAGGCGCAAAACGCGCACACTGCATGGTTCATGTGACCGTTCCCGTGACCGGTATCAGCCTTTCGCAGTCGACCGCGTCGATCTATGTGACAAAAACGCTGAAGCTTGCCGCAACGGTCACGCCGGAGAGTGCGACCAATAAAGCGGTAACCTGGACGTCCGACAAGCCCAATGTCGCCTCTGTCAACGCCTCGACCGGCACAATTACCGGCGTCGGCTCCGGCACAGCCGTCATCACTGCCTCGACCGTAGACGGCGGATTCAAAGCAGTCTGCATCGTTTCGGTGTATAAGAAAACGGAAGTGACCGGCATTTCGCTGAACACCACTTCGCGTAATCTCTATGTGGGCAATACCTATCAGCTCAAAGCGTCGATCGAGCCCACGACGGCGACCTTCCCCGAAATCACATGGAAATCCGATAATCCCTCCGTTGCAACTGTCGACCAGTTCGGTCTCGTCAAGGCGGTCGGCGTCGGTACAACCTATATTTCCGCCACCTCCGACGACAACCCGTTTGCTGTCAAAAAGTGCAAGATCGTTTCCGGCATTCAGGCAACCGGCGTCAAGCTGAACGAAACGAGCATTCAGCTTTATGAGACTGCGACGCGCATGCTCAAGCCCACGGTTGAACCGTCCAACGCGACCAACAAGAGCGTGCTGTGGTCTTCGAGCGATCCGTCGGTGGCGTCTGTCAATTCGGACGGTGTGGTAACGGCTGTATCGCAGGGCACGGCGGTGATTACCTGTACCACCAAGGATTCCTCCCATACGGTAAAATGCACCGTCAAAGTGCTTAAAACGATCAAATCGAAATCCGTTTCTCTTGACAGTAAGAGCCTGACCATCAGCGACGGCAAAACCGCAAAACTGACCGCAAACATCAAACCGTCCAACGTGTCGATTACTTCGCTCAACTGGAAATCGAGCAACAAGAAAATCGCAACGGTTACGAGCGAAGGTGTGATTAAGGCCATCAAGCCCGGCAAATGCACGATCACCGTTACCACGAAGGATACCGGCAAAAAAGCAACCTGCAAAGTGACGGTTGTGCCCACCCCGGTAAAGAAGGTGAAGCTCAACAAGACCGCTTTAACACTTGCGATCGGGAAGACCTATACGCTGAAAGCGACGACCAGTCCGACGTATGCCACCAACCAGAATATGACTTGGAAGACCTCCAATAACAAGATTGTCCGCGTGTCCTCCAAGGGCAAGATCCGTGCGGTAAAAGCCGGTACGGCCACCATTACGGTAATTTCTGAAGACGGCAAAAAGAAAGCGACCTGCACCGTCACAGTCAAACGTCCAAAGCTCAAATCCATCTCTGTGGAGGAATCCACCATTGAAATGGGTCTCGGCACGAAGCAAACCCTTGTTCTGATTCCGTCGCCGTCTACAGCGTCCACTGCAAAGGTGCGGTATGAATCCAGCAACAAGAACGTCGCGCGGGTCAACTCCAAGGGTGTGGTCAGAGCTGTCGGCGAAGGCACTGCAATTATCACGATTACCCCGAACGACGGCGGAAACGGCAAGGGTACGCTTGTCGCTGTGAAAGTCTTGTACAAAGAAGTGGTCGGCATCCGTCTGGATCATTCGCTTTTGACGATGAGTCCGGGCAGCACACAAACACTCCATGCAACGATCCTGCCCGCAGACGCTACCAATCAAAAGTTGACCTGGACGAGCAGCAATTCCGGTGTTGTTACGGTTGATCAGAAGGGTAATCTGAAAGCGGTCGGCACCGGCACCTGCCGCGTGACCTGCACGAGCAACGATCCCAGAAACAACGCGAGAGCGGTTTGCTGGGTGACCGTCAGATAACATTTTTAAAACCGCTGTCCGTTTGTTCGGACAGCGGTTTTTGCATACACTGATTCGATTCTTTTAAAGCAGTGATTAAACATCGGCTGGAACCGATTCGTCGGCTCCGGCCGTTAGTTGTTGTTTATTCTTCTTTTGCAGCCGGCGCTTCCACACCCAGCACATTGTCGAGCCATTCGAGTACATCGTCAAACACCTTTTGCGCGTCGTCCTCATTGAGAATCTCGTGCCGGAAAGTCGGATACAGGATTACATCCGGTGCATGACCTGCGCTTTCCAAATTGTCGCACACCGCTATGACGCCGCGCCCCTTCATGCCGACCGGATCGTTTGCGCCTGAAATCACGAGGATCGGCAGACCCAGCGGCACCAGATACGGCCATTCCGTGGAGCAGGCAGTGTTGGCCAGCGACAGCAGATCGCGCACGCCGCCGAGCTTGAGTTCAACACCGCACAGCGGATCGTTGATATAGGCGTCCACGTTCGCCTGGCTCAAACTCAGCCAGTCTTTGTCGGTGCGTTTATTTTTGATCCCTATGGTGCTGATTTTGTCAAACAGCGCGTTGTTGATCGGGGTGCGGGGGCCGAGCTTTTTGGCAAAATAGCGGATCGGCGCCTCGATTGCCGCAGCCGAGGACGGCAGCTCGCCGGTGCCGCAAAGGATCAGTCCGCTCAGTTCGTTGCCAAATGCGGCGGCGTAACTGCGCGCGCAAAACGAACCCATAGAGTGACCGAACAGGATATACGGCAATCCCGGATAACGCTTTTTCATAATTTGCGTCAGAATATGCATGTCGTCCACCAGGCGCAGATCGCCGTCTTCCTCCGCAAAGAATCCGAGATCCTCAGGGGAATCGACAGATTTGCCGTGGCCAAGATGATCGTTGCCGCAAACGACAAAGCCGTTTGACGCAAGAAAACGGGCAAACGCATCATAGCGGTCAATATGCTCCGACACGCCGTGTGCGATCTGGAATACACCGCGTTTGGGCAGAGTGTCGTCTTCCCAGATATTGCAGCGAATCCGGTTGATGCCGGTGGAGGACAGGAAATACGCTTCTTTTAATACTATAGCCATGATTTCTCTCCTTGTATTTGTGTATCGTTTAGCCTCATTATAATATAAACAGCGGCAGGAATCAAGAATAAAGTTCAATTAAAGTTCATTTGCTATCCTTTTTGCAGTTTACAAACTGAAAAAATATGGTATAATATCCAAAAATACCGGGAGGGGACTTTCGTGTTCGGCTATGTCAGAGTGCAAAAGATGGACCTGCGGGTGCGTGAATGGGAAACCTATCGCGGTCTGTACTGTTCCCTTTGCCGGGCGCTGTCCCGCCGCTACGGGCTGCCGGCGCGGCTGATCCTCAGTTATGACATGACATTTTTGCTGGCTGTGCGGTTTGCACAAAGCGAAACGGTGCCGTCCTTCCGCCCCGGTCGTTGTCCGTTCAATCCTGCTAAGCGCTGCAATTACTGCGACAACGGCAGCGAAGCGTTCGATTATGTCTGTGCTGCTGCAGTGCTGATGTTCTATTATAAAGTGCGCGACAATATCGCGGACAGTCCGTTTTGGAAAAAGCCGTTGTTTTATCTGCTGCTGCCGGTTGCAGTGCTGTGGCGCAAAAAAGCAAAACGGCTGTTTCCTCAGATGGATGCGGATATTTCCGCCGCCATGCAGCAACAGGCGGCGACAGAGCAGGAGAACACCGACAGCATTGACAAAGCCGCCCATGCGAGCGCCGATGCGCTCGGCCGTCTGATGCAGTCTGGTGCAAAAGAAAACGCCAACGCCGTTTACCGGTTCGGCTATCATGTCGGCCGTTGGGTCTATCTGATGGACGCGGCGGACGATTTGAAACAGGATATGAAAACCGGCAGCTACAATGTGTTTGTCAAAAAGTTCCAACTGCACAGTCCGGATCTGACGCCGGCGCAGCAGGATGAAATTCGTGCTTCATTGGAAATGACCAGCGCAGCGGCGATGCAGGCGCTTGATGACAGCCGGCTGACAGTGTTATATCCGATACTCGAAAATATCGTGCTCGACGGCATGTATCAGTCGATGGAGCAGATGATGAAAGGAAAGACCAGCGATGAGAGATCCTTATGAAGTGCTTGGTGTGCAACGATCCGCCACACCCGATGAAATCAAGACCGCTTACCGCGCGCTTGCAAAAAAGTACCATCCCGACAACTATACCGACAGTCCGTTATCTGACGTAGCCAACGAAAAAATGGCGGAGATCAACGAAGCCTACGACGCTATTATGTCGGGTCAAGCACAGTCCGGCAGCTACAACACCGGCGCACAGAGCGGTTCCTATACCTATAATCGCGGCTATCAGTCGGGCGGCACGGTCAATGACTACAGCATGATCCGTTCCCTGATCTCTCTCGGCAGACTCGACGAAGCCGAGCAGGCGCTGGAAGCGATCAGCCAAAACACCCGCGACGCGGAATGGTACTTCCTCAAAGGACAGATTAACTATCAGCGCGGCTGGCTCGATCAAGCCTACACCTATTTCACAACCGCTTATAACATGGAGCCGAACAATCCGGACTACCAACGCATGTATGAGTCGATCACACAGCAGCGTTCCGGCGGGTTCCGTGCATCGCGCCGGCCTTCCGGCGACACAATGGGCAGCGCCTGCAATATCTGTCAGGGTCTGCTTTGCGCAGACTGTTGCTGCGAATGCATGGGCGGCGATCTGGTCCCGTGCTGCTGAGGTGTTCTATGAAGCAATTATCCCAAGCCTCCAAGACCGCGCTCGGCGGTATGACAGTGGCGCTTTCTGTGGTGCTTCTGATCCCGACGGCGGTTGATCTTTTCGTCTATGCATTGCCTGCAATTGCCGGATTTCTGACGCTGTTTTGTGTCATCGAACTCGGAAAAAGCTGGGCGTTCGGCGTCTATTTTGCAACGGCGCTGCTGTCGCTTTTGTTCGTGCCGAACAAAGAAGCCGCTGTGATGTATACGGCGTTCTTCGGCTACTACGCGATCGTCAAAGCATTGCTGGAAAGCCGTCTGCCGCGTGTGGCGGAATATGTGCTGAAATTTTTGATTTTCAACGCCTCCGTACTGCTCGCTTATACCGTATTGATCAATCTGTTCGGTATGCCGCTGGATGATATTCTCGGCGTGGACAGCAACGTCTGGTGGTCGAAATATGCGATACCTGCGATGCTTGTGATGGGCAACGTGGTGTTTATTGTATTTGACTTTGCGCTTACACGCATGGCGATGGTTTATCTGAAAGTCTTTCAGCCAAAGCTGCGCAAGCTGTTCCGTTTCAAATAATACAAAAAACCGGGAAGCACCCGGTTTTCTTTATTTGGTTTCTCTGACGTCAAACCAGAAGGCGACGCCGTTTTCTCTGTTTTCAACACCGTACTGCATACCCTGCGCCTCCTGTGCGGACGACACGATGGAAAGCCCCAAACCAAACCGACCTTCGGCGCGCGAGTGCGCTTTGTCGGCGCGGTAAAAGCTGTTCCAGATTTGCAGCAGATCGTTGTCGGCGATCGGTTTGCCGGTGTTGAACACATAGACCCGGAACACTTCATCCATCCGCTGACAGGTGATTTCAATGCGTTTTTCACCTTCACAATGGGAAATTGCGTTGGAAAAGTAATTGGAAAATACACGTTCAAACAGCGTCTCGTCGCAGTGCACGATGTAGCTGTCGTCGATCTCACTGGTGACGGTGATCCCGTTTTTAACCGTGATATTGTGCATCTGTTCAATGAACGTATCGATCTGATGCCGCAGCGAAAAGTCAACGTAGTGCGGCTCGATCTTTGTGGAGTTGAGCCGGTCTACTTCCAACATGTCAAGCACCAATTGGTTCATTTTCTGCGCTTCATCTAAGATCACGTCATAGCATTCGTCCGGATTGTCGTTGTAGATGCCGTACTTCAGCCCTTCTGCGTAGCCTTGAATGATGGCAATCGGCGTTTTTAACTCGTGCGACGCGTTGGCGATGAATTGTTTGCGGTTTTCGCGCAGCTTTTG
>CACWJV010000049.1 GCA_902761265.1 Oscillospiraceae bacterium
GCTGCCCACATCGGCGTCGGCGCCCTGGACGTTATTCAGCTCCGTGCCGTCGCCCACTTTGACGTTGTGCAGCACGGTATTCGGGCCGATGATGCAGCCGTCGCCGATCACGGTGTCGCCGGTGAGGATACAGCCGGAAAGGATGACGCTGCCTTTGCCGGTTTTGACCGACGGCGCGATACACACGTCACAAGGAAAGGGAATACAAACGCCGGCTTCCCTGCGCGCCGCAATTTCTGCGGTGCGTTCGTCGGCGGAAAAAGACTGTAAAAATGCTATCGTGTTCGGATGCATAGAGAACACCTCCGTTTTTTTTCTGCACTATTATGCCAAGAAACGCCCGAAGATGCAAGCAGTTTCAAAAAATAAACGGAAAAACCCATTTATTTTTTTCAAAACCGTGGATAAATCTATTGTTTTATGCTATAATCATTCTAATTATACGAATCTTTACAGGTCCGCGGCATCTGCGGCGGCCAAACGAAAACCGGGAGGCACCATGACAGAGCAACAAAACGAAAGAGACAGCGAGCTGATCATCGGCCGCAACGCCGTGATCGAAGCGCTCAAAAGCGGGCGCGAGATCAACACGCTGCTTGTGGCAAAAGGCGAACGGGGCGGTTCGATCGGCAGAATTTTGAACGACTGCCGCGACCGGAAGATCGTGATCAAGGAAGTCGACAGGCGCAAGCTCGATTTTTTGTGCGGGCAGGGCAACCATCAGGGCGTTGCCGTCTATGCTGCGGCGCACGCCTATGCCGAGATCGACGATATGTTTGCCCTCGCCGCAGAAAGAGGAGAGGATCCGTTTTTGATTTTGTGCGACGAACTCGAGGATCCGCACAACCTCGGCGCGATTATCCGCACCGCGGAGGCGGCCGGCGCTCACGGTGTGATTATCCCGAAGCGAAGGAACGTCGCGTTGACCTGGGCTGTGGCAAAAAGCGCGGCCGGTGCGCTGGAATATATGCCGGTGGCACGGGTCGGCAATCTCGCCGCCACGATCGAAGAACTCAAAAAGCGCGGACTGTGGGTTTACAGTGCCGACATGGACGGCACACCCTGGCACGACGTTTCGTTTTCCGGCGGCGTTGCGCTGGTGGTCGGCGCGGAGGGCAGCGGCGTCAGCCGGTTGGTACGCGACAAAAGCGATTTTATCGTCTCGCTGCCGATGAAGGGAAAAATCAATTCGCTCAACGCTTCCGTTGCGGCGGGTATTTTGATGTATGAAGTGTCGCGTCAGCGCACACAGCAAACCGGGAAGGGGAAAGCATAATGGCAGAAGAACATAAGGAACACGAGCTGTTCAGCGAAGATTTTGAAGAAAAGGCGCGCGCGCTGCTTGCGGATACCGAGTTTTCCAAAGAGCCGGCGGACGCCGAACAAGCCGCAGAGCCGGAGAGTCTGGACGATATCAACGCGCTGCTGCTGTCGGTGGGGCTGTCGCCGATCGACAGTTCGCCGCAGCCGGAGCCGGAAGTATCGGTTGAAACAAAACCGGATGCGGAGCCGGAACCGGCCGTACCGGAAACGCCGCAGCCGCCTTCGCCCGAAGCGACGGCCGAACCTGCGGCGGAGACACTCGAAAAAACGCGTCATTTCGACGCGCTCAAAGATGTGCCGGCGGACACGCAGGTGAGCCAAAAAACGCGCCACTTCACTGTGCCGCACACAAAATCCGCGCCGAAAAAGAGACCGGAAAAAGACAACGGTCAGATTTTGCTCGACGGCTACAACGAAGAGGAGGCGCCGCGCCGCGTAAACGAAGCGGAGGTGGAGGCCCAGTTGCAGCAAAGCCGCAAGAGTCTGGTCGAAAACTTCCGTGTGCTGTCCGGCGACCGCGCGGACAACGCGATTTTGGAAAAAGAGCCCGGCGGCGAAGGCGCCAACAGCGTCTTTGATTCTTTGGAAGTGCCGCAGGGGGAACCGCTGTTTGACGCGGTGGAAAAGGCGGACCGCAAAACGATCCAGTCGCTCAAAAAGCTCGGCGCACGTGCGGTGCAGACCGTGCATCAGATCGCCAAAGCCGACCGCAAAACCGTGCAGCAGATGGACGCGAAGGTCACCAAAGAAACGCTTGCGCAAACCCGCGCACGCACCAAAAAGATGACGGTCGTGCTCGGCGCGCTGTTTGCCGTTTCGCTGCTGTTGAATCTCTTTTCCGCGTTCTATACGCCCGGCGGCGCACTTGAATTTCTGTTTGGCCACGGCGCGAGACTGTATACCTTTTTGCATCTGCTGCTGTTTGCCGGCGGCGTCGGCGTTGCGCAGCGCGAAGTGCGCGCGGGGATGCAGGATCTGTTGCAAAAGAAATGGAGCTTCCACGCGACGGTGTTTGTGCTGGATAGCTGTGTGCTGCTGCACACGCTGATTATGCTCGCGTTCGGTATGGACGAAGTGAGCGGTTTTGTCAACTTCTCGCTGTGCGCGCTGTTTTTGTCGCTTGTGGAATACGCGGGCAGGCTGGTGCGGCTGCAAACCGTGCAGGGCGACCTTGCCGTGATGATGCGCGCCGGTCAGTTGCAGGGTCTGTGCCCGGTGGAGGACGCCGGTGACGCGGCGCTGCTCGGACGCGGGCTGACCGAAAAGCCGCACCCGATGATTATGGTCTCGGCCGATATGCCGACGATCCCCGATTACGACCGGCTGGCCATGGAGTCGGACGCGCATGAAAAGCTGTATTTCTTCGGTATGGCGGCTTCGCTTTTGGTTGCGTTTGTGTTTGCGCTGGTACGTGCCATTACCCAGAAAAACGCGTTGCTGTTCTTCTCTGCGTTTTTGAGCTGCGCGTTTTTGTGCGCGCCGGTGATGCGCGGTGCGATCAGCGTGCTGTTGAAAACCAAAAACGACGCCACGCTCGGCAAGGAGGGTCTTGTCGTTTCCGGCGCAGGCGCTGCCTCGCAGCTCGGCAAAGCCGACGCCGTGGTGGTGGACGCCGCCGATTTGTTCACCGTGTCCGTCTCCCGCTTTAAACCCGTGCCCGGCGGCCGGATGCAGCGCGCGGACGCAGCGGTCTATGCCGCGGCAGCGCTGAAAGACACCCACAGCCTTTTGGCTGACGCGTTCTCCGATTTCCTGCTGCAATCCGGCATCGAAGCGCCGCAGGCGGAGGAGCTGCAATATGAAGACAAGCTCGGCTATTCCTGCTGGATCGCCGGCCGCCGCGTGCTGATCGGTACACGCGACATGCTGGTACAGCATTCGATCTCCGCGCCGTCCGCGGCGGAGGAGGCCGCCTATGCCGGCAAAGACAATGTGCTGTACGTCGCTGTGGAGGGTATTGTGGCCGCCACATTCCTGGTGCGCTATCAGGTGCGGCCCGAGGTGCGCCGTGCCGTGCGCGCGTTCAACAAATCCGGCGTAGTGCTGATGCTGACCAGCGGCGACCCGACGCTGAGCGAAACGCTCGTCGCCAAAAAGCTGGCGCTCGATGTTGCGGCAATCAAGATTGCTGACCAAAAGGGCGCCAAAGCCGCGCAAAACTGGCGGGGCAGCGAAGCGAAGCAGCCGCTCGGACTGGTCTGTGCCAAGGGCCGTCAGGGCATTTTGCCGCTGATTCGTGCGTCGCTCGCGCTGTTTGAGGGCGAAAAGCTCGCCGGTATTGTGCATATCGCGTCGCTGGCTTTTTGCTTCCTGCTGCTTTTGCTGTGCGTCGTGTTCAAGATCTCCGGCTTCTTTTTGCCGCCGACGATCGTTTTTCTGCATCTGCTGTGGAGCCTCGCGGCGTACTATGTCGGTACCACGCGGCTTTCGAAATAACTCAATTTAACTGAAGGTGAAGCTATCTTATGGAACAACTCATTACGGTGGAGAATTTGCATAAGTCCTACGGCAGCAAGACCGTGCTGGACGAAGTCTCCTTTACCGCCCAGCCGGGACAGATTATCGGTTTGCTCGGACCGAATGGCTGCGGCAAAACAACGCTGATTAAAATCCTGACCGGGCTGATCAAGGATCACACCGGCACGGTGCGGATCAACAACGAAGAACCGGGCGCCTACAGCAAAAGCATTGTGGCGTATCTGCCGGAAAAAACCTATCTGCCCGACTGGATGCGTCCGGTCGACGCCATCAACTACTTTGCCGATTTCTACAAGGATTTCGACAAGGACAAGGCCATCGCCATGGTCGCGCGCTTCGGCCTTGATATGAAGCAGCGCGTCAAGACCATGTCCAAGGGCCAGCAGGAAAAGCTGCGGCTGCTGCTGGTGATTTGCCGCAACGCCCAGTTGTTTATTTTGGACGAACCGCTCGGCGGCGTCGATCCGGCGGCGCGGGCAAAGATCCTTGATCTGATTTTGGAAAACCGCGCCGCGTCGTCCACGGTGCTGATCTCGACCCATCTGATCAGCGATGTGGAATACATTTTCGACCGCGTGCTGATGATTAACGAGGGACACCTCATCGTCAACAAACACGTCAACGAGCTGCGCGAAAGCGGCAAGAGCGTGGAAGAAGTGTTCAAGGAGGTGTTCAGCTATGCTTGGTAAGCTGCTAAAGCATGAATTCAAACAGTCGGCGCGCTCGGTTATGCTGATCTACGCCTCGGCGGCCGCCGTGATTTTGTTCGTTTTCTTCGGCATGCTCACAAAGATCACCTGGATCGGCATCGTCGGCTCCATCGTGCTGTATATCGTGGCGCTGGTCGGCATCGTGATGACGCTGGTGTCCGTAATCAAAAACTTTTACGATACCCTTTATTCCAACCAGGGCTACCTGAGCTTTACGCTGCCGGTCAAATGCTCCAATCTGCTTTTGAGCAAGGTGCTCGTGTCGATGGTTTGGATCATCCTGTCGTTTGTGCTGGCGGGTCTTTGCTTCCTTGTGATCGGCATGAACGCCAGAGCTGCGGCGGAAGGCTCGATGGAGGGCATCTGGGACGTTTTGGAAATGACCGGTCTCAAAGAGATGCTGCCCTCGGGCGCAACGCTGGTCAAGCTGCTCATTTTGCTGGTTGTGCTGGTGCTGCTCACAGTGCTCACCTTCATCGGCTTTGTCTATTTCGCCGTCACGCTGGCGAATACCCGTCTGCTGCAAAAGCACCCGAAGCTGTTCGGCTTTTTGATCTTCTTTGCGACCTACGGCGTGTCCAACGCGATCGCCACCAAGCTGACCTATTCGCTGCCGCTGTCGCTGGAAATATCCACCGAAACCGTCAAGCTGGCCTTTGTGGCGATGGATCAAAGCGAAGGCATGCTGTCCTACGGCCTGGGCGGCACAATCTTTTTGGCGCTGGTCGCCTTCGGTCTGCTGCTGCTGACCGGCTGGATTATGGAGCATAAAGTCAATATCAAATAACAAGCGCGGCGGTCCGTCCGGATCGCCGCCTTATCGCAGAAAAGGAGAATCTATGATGACAAGAAAACCCGTCGACGGCCTGCGCGAATGGCAGAGCGATCCGACCGTGACCGGCGTCAACCGCTTGCCGCAGCGCGCCACGTTTTATCCGTTTGAATCACAGGACGAAGCCAGACGGAACAGCTTTTTGTCCGGCGGACGCACGTTGAGCCTTAACGGCACCTGGCAGTTTTTGCTGTGTGATGAGATCGCCGCAAAGCCGCAGCATTTTTATGAGATCGCGGCCGAAACCGACGGCTGGAGCGAGATCGCCGTGCCATCCTCGTGGCAGATGCAGGGCTTCGGACAGGCGGCCTACTGCAACATCCAGTATCCGTGGGAGGGTGTGGAAAAGCTGCATCCGCCCTTCGCGCCCACCCAGAGCAACAGCGTCGGCCTCTACCGCAAAACGGTGACGATCGAGGAATCGTTTTTGCTCGACCGGCTGATCCTCACGTTTGAGGGCGTGGAGTCGTGTTTCTATCTCTACGTCAACGGTGAGCGGGTCGGCTACAGCGAGGGCACGTTCCGCCGCAGCGAGTTTGACGTGACGGATCTTGTGCATCCGGGCGAAAACCTGATCGCCGTGGAGGTCTATCGCTGGTGCACCGGGAGCTGGCTGGAGGATCAGGATTTCTTCCGTCTGGCCGGTATCTTCCGCGACGTCTATCTGACCGCACGCCCGGCGCAGTATCTGGCGGATATCGCCGTTTCGGCGGAGCCCGACGCACGCTATCGCGACGGCCTTTTGCGCGCGAAGGTCAGCCTTTCCAGCGACGATATCCCGGCCGAGGTGGAGATGACCGTCTTCGATACCAATGGCGCCACAGTGGCGTTTGATTCCGTGTCGGTACAGCAGGCGGCCAACGCCGACCTGCGCGCCACGATTCCGTTTGTGCGGCTGTGGTCGGCGGAATCGCCCTATCTTTATACCGTGCTGATCCTGCTGCGCAGCGAAAGCGGCGAAGTGCTCGAATGCACGAGCGTGCGCACCGGGTTCCGCCGGATCGAGATCAAGGACTCCGTGGTCTATCTCAACGACCGCCGGCTGCTGCTCAAGGGCGTCAACCGCCACGAGTTTTCCTGCGACACCGGCCGCGCGATCGACCGCGAAACGATGCGCGCCGATCTGATTACGATGAAGCGCAACAATATCAACGCCGTGCGCACGTCGCATTATCCGAACCACCCCGATTTCTATGCGCTGTGTGACGAATACGGGCTGTATGTGATCGATGAGACCGATCTGGAAACCCACGGCGCCCGCTTCACTGCGCCGCCGGCGCCGCCGCTGATTCCCGGCAGCGAACCGGAATGGGAAAACGTCGTCATGGACCGGGTGTCCTGCTTGTTCGAACGCGACAAAAACCACCCGAGCGTGCTGTTCTGGTCGCTGGGCAACGAGTGCAGCGGGGGAGAAAATTTCAAAAAGATGTATGCCTGGCTCAAAGAAAAAGATCCGTCGCGCTTTGTGCACTACGAATCCATCTGGGAGGACTTTGAAAACGACAAGGACGTCACCGACGTGTGGTCGATGATGTATGCAAAGCCTTGGGATATTGAGCGCTTTATGTCGGAGCATCCCGAAAAGCCGTTTATGCTGTGCGAATATTCCCACGCCATGGGCAACTCCTGCGGCGGCAACGACAAATACATGGCGCTGTTTGATACCCACCCGTCGTTCTTCGGCGCGTTTGTGTGGGATTTCGTCGACCAAGGCGTGCGCCTGACGGCCGAGGACGGTACGCGCTACATCGGCTACGGCGGCGACAGCGGCGAATGGCCGCACGACGGCAACTTCTGCGGCGACGGTCTGCTGTTTGCCGACCGCACGGAAAGCGCCAAACTTTGGGAAATGAAGCGGCTGTATCAAAACGTCCGCTTTCGCGCCGTCGACGCCGCGAAGGGCAAAATCGAAATCACAAACGGCTTTTTGTTCACCGATCTTTCCGAATACAATCTCCACTGGCAGCAAATCTCCGGCAGCCGGGTGCTCGATTCCGGCGACCAGATCGTCTCTGTGCAGCCCGGCGAAAGCAAACAGGTGGATCTGCACCTTGCCGGCGCACCGGAGGGCGAATGGTATCTCAACGTGTTCTTTGAGCTGAAGGAAACCGTCTCCTGGGCAAAGGCCGGTCATGTGGTCGCCAAAGCGCAGTTTGTGGTCAACGAGGGCAAATGGAAACGCCGCAGCGTGGAGGGTGAACGTCTATCGGCCCGCACGGAATACGGCACATTGTATCTTGACGGCGGCCGCATGGCGGCAGCGTTTTCGCGCCGCTCCGGCAAGCTTTACAGTCTCAAAAAGAACGGCGCCGAGCTGCTGCGCGGACCGGTGGAGCCGACCTTCTGGCGTGCGATGACCGACAACGACCGCGGCTGCCATCAGGGTGTGCGCTGCGCCGTCTGGCGCGACGCCGGCAAAGACGCCGCGTTTCAGATCGCCGATGTGATCGAAACGGGCAAGAGCGTCACTGTCAAAACAAAGTTTTGGGTGCATACCCAGCCCGAAAGCACCGGCACGCTCGACTATACCGTCGGCGCCAACGGCATCCGCTTTGATTTCAGCTTCACGCCGCACGAAGGTCTGCCCGAACTGCCGCAGATCGCGCTGTGTCTGCCGCTCGTTGACCGCTACCACACGCTGCAGTATCATGGCCGCGGCCCGCACGAAAACTATATCGACCGCCGCGCGAGCGCCGACGTCGGATTGTACCGCACGGAGATCGACGCGCTGTATACGCCCTATCTCAAACCGCAGGAGCACGGCGAACGCACCGACGTGCGCCACGCGAAGCTCATCGGCCCCAAGGACGATCTGAGTGTGGAAGCCGCAGACGTGATGGAGCTCAACGTCTGCAAATGGAACGAAAAAACGCTGGAGGAAACCGCCCACGGCTATGAGCTGCCGCAGTCTGACACGCTCTATCTCAAAGCCGTGCTGCGTCAGATGGGTATCGGCGGCTACGATAGCTGGGGCGCGCATACGCTTGAGGAACATAAAATCAAGGCCGGAAACACCTACCAGTTCAGCTTTACAATTCTGTTTTAAGGAAAGGAACCAACGCCATGAAAAAGCAGGAAAGCAATCCGATCGCCGCGCTCGGCGCGGTGGCAACGCTCGTGATTTTGCAGTTCGCCGTGCGCCGCTGCATGAAGAAATACGGCAGAAAAGCATAAGATGGCACAGACGATCACCAAAAAAGCAGGCAAGGGCAACGGCTGCACGCTGTATAAGGCGTGCGGCGGCTGCCAGTTGCAAAATCTCAGTTACGAAGAACAACTCCGATATAAACAGGTGAAGTGTATCCGCCACCTGTCGCGCTTCGGCCATGTGGACGAGATCATCGGCATGGAGACCCCGCTGCACTACCGCAACAAAGTGCAGGCGGCGTTCGGCGTGCGGCGCGGACAGATCATCTCCGGCGTCTACCAGTCCAAAAGCCACCGCATCGTCTGTGTGGACGACTGCATGCTCGAGGACGAAACGGCGGACAAAATCATCGTGTCCATCCGCCGGCTGTTGCCGCGGTTCAAGCTGACGCCCTACAACGAGGACACCGGCCGCGGCTTTTTGCGCCATGTGCTGGTCAAACGCGGGTTTGCAACGGGCGAAGTGATGGTCGTGTTCGTCACGCCGTCCAACCTGTTTCCGAAGCGCGAGGCGTTTCTTCACGAGCTGCTGCGGCAGCACCCGGAGATCACCACGGCGATCCAAAGCATCAACGGCGCCAAAACGAGCCTTGTGCTCGGCAAACAGGAGCTTGTGCTGTTCGGCAAGGGCTATATCGAAGACATGCTTTGCGGCTGTCGGTTCCGGATCTCGGCGCGCTCGTTTTATCAGATCAACCCTGTCCAGACCGAGGTACTCTACGGCAAGGCGATCGCCTTTGCCGCGCTCACAGGCAGCGAAACGGTGCTCGACGCGTATTGCGGGATCGGCACGATCGGCCTTTGCGCCGCCGAAAAAGCAAAGCGCGTGATCGGCGTGGAGCTGAACGCCGACGCCGTGCGCGACGCGAAGCAAAACGCAAAGCTCAACAACGCCGGCAACGTACAGTTTTACTGCGCCGACGCGGGCCGCTTTATGGTGGAGGCTGCCAAAGCGCGCGAAAAGATCGACGTCGTGTTTATGGATCCGCCGCGCGCCGGCAGTGATTTGCCGTTTCTCAAAAGCGTCGTGACGCTGGCGCCGAAAAAGATCGTTTATGTCTCGTGCAACGTGGAAACGCTTGCACGCGACCTCGGCGTGCTGTGTAAAAACGGCTACCGCGTGGAAAAGATGCAGCCCGTGGATATGTTCCCGCATACGGGGCACGTGGAGTGCGTTGTTTTGTTGTCCCAACGCCGGGCGACCGAACATATCGACATAAAACTGGATTTGACGGATCTTGATTTGACAGCAGCGGAAACAAAACCTACTTATGACGACATCAAGGCGTATGTGCTGGAAACATACGGGCTTAAGGTTTCAACACTATACATATCACAAGTGAAACGAAAACTCGGCTTGGAGGTCGGGGAAGCATTTTGCAAACCGAAATCAGACAAATATAAAACGCCGCAATGCCCGGAAGAAAAGGAACAGGCGATTGTGGCGGCGTTGGAGTATTTCAAAATGATCTGATTTGCACATTCGACAAACCTCCTTGTATTTGGTACAATCGAGTTACCAAATTCAAGGAGGTTTTTTATATGAAAAAACACATTTACGACGAACAAAACGGACTGCACTACACACTGCACGGCGATGTTTACTTGCCGGATTTGGTTTACTCCAACCACGAGTATCCGCCCCTCGGCAAGTACGGCAGGATGCGCAAGACCTATCTGCAGGAACACCACAAACTGCTCTATAGCCGGATGCTGATGGACGGCTCACTGTGGCAGCATCTGCGGGAAATCGACGAGCAGGCACAGAGCACGGTGGATACGATCATTGCCAGCATGGCAGAGGTTGACGGCGTGACGGAAGAACTCAAGGTAACCGATCCCATGCGCTGGGTCGGGCTGATGAACAACTACCGGCACTGCGCGGAAGAACTGGTGATTCGAGAAATCGTCTATTAAAAGCAATGCAGCCGCGATCCCAAAAGGGTCGCGGCTGCTGGCATTATTTAGATGTGTCCAAGTTCTCAAAAAAGTCATCGTATGAGCATTGATAAATCTTTCGCAGTTCAATAATAACGCTGATGCGGATGTTCAATTCACCAGATTCATATTTTGCATATGTTGTTCTGCCAATATCACAGCCGCGGCGCTGTAGTTCCGCGCACAGTTTTTCTTGCGAAAGATCATGATCCAAACGCAAGTTTCTCAGGTTATCGCCCATGTTGCGATCACGGCGCAGTTTTTGTTCCATATACACACACTCCGAAACAAGTATTGACCAGTATTGGTTGCAATCTTGCTCTATTGTATGCTATACTGAATTAAATTATTGACCGCTATACTGGTCGATATTATGGAGATGAAATGGAATAATGACTTGCACCTTCTTCGGACACCGTGATACACCCTCAACCGTCAAGCCCCTTCTTCGGCAAGTCATCATAGAATGGGTCGAACAGCACGGCGTCACCCGATTCTATGTCGGCAAT
>CACWJV010000050.1 GCA_902761265.1 Oscillospiraceae bacterium
CAATTCCATTTTAACGGATTTTTACCAAATATGCTCTACTTTTTTATTCTTTTTTCTCTCGTAGGCTCTTTGGTTACCCCAACATTTATTATAGAGCCTATTATTCCTACGGCATGGAGACCAATCCCAATAAAAACTACAACGGCCGCCATACGGGCTTCGAACAGCTTTACGGCTATTTCGAGGTGCGTTGTATTCTGCCCAAAGGCGCAGGACTCAACCCGGCGTTCTGGCTGCTGACCGACGGTATGTGGGACGACGACACCGACGGCGGCGTTTCCGGGTGCGAAATCGACGTGTTGGAAACCGGCACCGATTTTGACCAAAAGAGCAAGTATTTCGGCTCCATCCTGCAAACGGTGCATGTGGACGCCTACGGCGACGCCCACCGCCAGGAGATTCAGGGCTGGTTCTATGCCGACGACCCCTATCATAAATTCAACACCTACGGTGTGGAGTGGAACAAAGACGGCTACATCTTTTATGTCAACGGCCGCGAAACGGCGCGCACGGACTTCGGCGGCGTGTGTCAGGTGCCGCTGTATCTGATTTTGTCGCTCGGCGTAGACGAAAAGGTAGCGGATAACGACGATCTGCCGTCGTCCTTCGTCGTGGACTATGTGCGGGCGTATCAATATAAGACTTAAGGGTTGAAGGGGAGAAGACAATATCTGTGTTTTCTTTCGCGGGTACAGCCTGTCGATTGGTTTTTTTGTTCGTCGCGTCACGCCGCCCCATTGTCCCTTCACCTCTCAAACCCTTTCCACAAACCTTGACAACCAATCCGCACGGTGCTATAATCAGTGTACTTGTTACGGGAAGGTGAAGAAACCATGGCTCAGATCCATGTAATCGCACACAGAGGCGCCAATATCTATGCGCCGCAAAACACGATGCCTGCCTTTCAGCGCGGTCTGGAAATCGGCGTGGACGGCTTTGAAACCGACGTCCATCTGACGCAGGACGGCAAGCTCGTGCTGTGTCACAACTATACCATCGACAAAACGTCAAACGGCAAGGGCAGTATTTCGCAGATGACGCTCGGCAAGCTGAAAACGTTCGATTTCGGCTCGTACTTTTCGCCGAAGTTTGCCGACACGCGCATCCCGACGCTGCGGGAACTGCTGGAGCTGGTGGCCGACGATTCGCAGATCCGGGTGCTCAACATCGAACTGAAAAGTCCGCGCACCAACGAAACGTCCATCGTGCGCGACACGATTGCCATGGTCAAAGAATACGGCCTGTTCGACAAAATGCTGATGTCCTCGTTTGACCCCAAGCTGCTGCTTGAAGCCAAGCGGATCGACCCGAAAACGAAGACCGGCTTTCTTTACAGCCCGAACAGCAAATTCCAGTTCCGCATCTACCGCAATCCGCTGGAGTTCGCAAAAAGCGTCGGCGCCGACGCGCTGCATCCGTTTTCGATGTATGTCAACGCCGACCTTGTCAAAAAGGCCCACGACAGCGGCATGCAGATCAACGTCTGGACAGTCAACAGCCCGCGATCCATCCTGCGGCTGGCGGCGCTCGGTGTAGACGGTATCATCACCGACTACCCCGACGTGGTCAAGGGTGTGCTGGAAGCGCACAACTACAGATAACACACGGCGGAGAGACCGAAAAGTCTCTCCACTTTTTTTACGGGAACTATTGACAATTGAGAAAAAATAGTGTAGAATACCATTCGCAGCAGCAAACGAGGGTATAGCTCAGTTGGTTAGAGCGCTTGCTTGACATGCAAGAGGTCGGTGGTTCGAGTCCACTTATCCTCACCAAAATGCCGATGCTATCCAGCATCGGCATTTTTTTGCAGGTTTGTCGCTGCAAAACAAAATCCAATATTTCAGATGGAGGCTATCAGAATGAACACGAAAAAAATCATCTGCCTTGTACTGTCGCTGGTTCTTTGCACCGCGCTGTTTGCGGCCTGCGGCAAAACCGAAACGCCGGCCGACGACGGCCAGAACCCGGTCATGAACATTGTCGGCACCTATATGAACGACCGCTGCACCGCAACGATCGAAGCGGACGGCACCGACGGCGCCAAAGTCAGCGCCTATTGGGGTGACACCGCCAGAGACGGATTCCAGTGGGAACTGACCGGTACGTATGATGCTGCCACAAAACGCATCAATTATACCGACGCCAAAAAATCGAGCGTGACCTATACGGATGTCGATCAGTTTGACGTCAACGAAGTGCTGTTTGAAAACGGTACGGGCTACATTCAGATCAACGAAGACGGCACCCTGACCTGGAACGACGATCAGGATGCAGATATGGCGTTTGAACCGCTGGAATTTGTGCCGCTTGTGGATGAAGAAGACACGCAGGCATCCGAAGCAGACACGCAGGCGTCAGAGGCCGACACCACGGACGGCACCGACGCTGCTGGAGAAGAAGTGTCCCACGAGTTTACCGACTATACCGGCATCTACAGCTCCGGCCGCTGCTCGATCGAAATCGGCGGCGACAAGGACAACGCGACGATCAGCGTGACCTGGGGCAGCTCCGCAGCCGAAGCGAGCGTGTGGACCATGAAAGGTTCGTTCGATCCCGATACGCTGCGTATCACCTATACCGACGCTGTGAAGGCGAACCGTGTCTATGACGAAAACGGCGAAGTTGCGTCCGAAACGGTGGAATACGAAGACGGCTACGGCCGCATCCAGTTCTACGGCGACGGTACGCTTGCGTGGCAGGATGAAGTGGAAGCTGACCAGCTCGACGGTATGACGTTTGAAAAAACAATCGTCGGCTGTTTGCGGAATTTCTGATGAGGTAAAAACAGTGTGCATGGCTGCACACTGTTTTTTCTGCCGTACCGCGAGGGGGACTTGTCTTTTTGCGTCGGATCCTGTATAATCAAAAAGAACCAATGACGTCCGGCGCGTTGCCGCCGGCAGAAAGGAGACGCTATGCATATTCCCGCTGCGGAAAGCACCACGCTTTCCATCGAACCGTTCGACCGGGCGCTAAGGGAAGCAAAACAGCAAACGCATATCCGCTACGACGTACGCGACTGGCTGTATGTGCCGAACCATTACACCGAATACCGTTACATCCTCGGCACAACCGGCAAACAACCGCTGATTTGCATCGGCATCAATCCGTCCACGGCGGCGCCGAACGATCTGGATCCCACGCTCAAATCCGTAGAGCGGATCGCAAAAAGCAACGGGTACGACAGCTTTATCATGTTCAACGTCTATGCCCAGCGCGCCACCCGGCCGAACGATATGGACCGCACGCGCAACGAAACACTCCACCGCGAAAATATGCGTGCGTTCGATTATATCCTGTCGCTCTGCGAAAACGGACAGCCTGCCGTCTGGGCGGCCTGGGGCAACATCGTTGAAATGCGGCCCTATCTCAAAGACTGCCTGCGCGATATGGTCCGGCTCGGCAAACAGCACGGCGCGCACTGGTACTCTTGCGGCGCGATCAGCAAAAAAGGCCACCCGCACCACCCGTTGTATCTCAAAAAAGACAGCCCGCTCGATCTGTTTGATATGGAAACGTATCTCGAAATTTTGTAAGGCATAACCCGTTGCCATCCCTCATAGACATGAAATGAGGAGAGATGGCGATGGGTCTTTTTTCGGAGGAACGGGCAAAACAGCTCGGCGCTTATCTTGTGGAAACCGGAGCAACGGTGCGCCAGGCAGCGCAAAAATTTGCTGTGAGCAAATCGACGGTACATGTGGACGTGACGCGCCGGCTACGAAAGCTGGATCCGGATCTTTACGACCGCGTGCGGCAGGTGCTCGACGAAAATAAACGCGAACGGCATCTGCGCGGCGGGCAGGCAACCAAGCGAAAGTTTGCGCAGCGTGAAAGTCAACAGTCTTTGGCGGATAGCAAGACAGCAAGATAGCAAGAATGCAAGAGCGGCGCTGCAGCGCTGACTGCTGACCGCTAACTGTGAAGGCATGTGGAGCCGCAGTGCTGACGACTGTTGACTTTTTTATGGAACTATGCTATACTACAGACGTAACCTGACATCAAGAGCAATCTGCGTGAAAGGTGCGGCAAAATCGTTGTAACGCGGGATCGCTGCGCCTTGTCGGGTGCGGCGATATTTTTTTTATTCTATGGAGGATTTTACTATGGAAACCAGAGTTGCAGTAATGAGCATCATCGTGGAACAGACCGAAACCGTGGACGCACTTAACGCGCTGCTGCACGACTACGGCGATTATATCATCGGCCGGATGGGCATTCCCTATCGCCAAAAGGGCATCAACATCATCTCCATCGCGCTCGACGCGCCGCAGGACACGATCTCCGCACTGGCGGGCAAGATCGGCAACCTGCCCGGCATCAGCGTCAAAACGGCGCTCGCCAACCTCGCATGACCGCGCGTTCTCTGGCGCGCGCTCTGTGTGCCGGTGAATCGTTGGACGCCGCCGCCTTTGAAACGCTGCTTGCGGAAAGCACCGGGGAAACCGACGCGCTGCTGCGCGATGCCGCCGTGCGTGTGCGCAAAAAGATCTACGGCAACAGCGTCTTTGTTCGCGGGCTGATTGAGATCAGCAACATTTGCAAAAACGACTGCTACTATTGCGGGATCCGCCGCAGCAACCGGTGCGCCGACCGCTACCGGCTGACGAAAACGCAAATCCTCGACTGCGCCGACGAGGGCTGCCGCCTCGGCTTTCGCACTTTCGTTTTGCAAGGGGGCGAAGACGGCGCGCTGACCGACGACTTTTTGTGCGATCTGATCGACAAGCTCAAAACCGCGCACCCCGACTGCGCTGTGACGCTTTCGCTCGGCGAACGCAGCAAAGAGAGCTACCGTTTGCTCTTTGCCGCCGGGGCCGACCGTTATCTGCTGCGGCACGAAACCGCAACCAAAGCACACTACGAAAAGCTGCATCCGCCGGCGCTCTCGTTTGACAACCGGATGCGCTGCCTTTCCGATTTGCGGGAAATCGGCTATCAGGTCGGCGCCGGGTTTATGGTCGGCTCGCCCTTTCAAACCAAGGCCGACCTTGCGCGCGATCTGTGTTTCATTCGCGACTTTGCGCCCGACATGTGCGGCATCGGTCCGTTCATTCCCCATAAGGATACGCCCTTTGCGCACTATCCGCAGGGCACGCTCGACGAGACGCTGCGGCTGCTGTCTATCATCCGGCTATTGCGGCCCAACATATTGTTGCCTGCAACCACCGCCCTCGGCACGATCCATCCGCTGGGTCGTGAAAAAGGGATCGAAGCCGGCGCCAACGTCGTGATGCCGAACCTGTCGCCGGTGGACGTGCGCAAAAAATACGCGCTCTACGACAACAAGATCTGCACCGGGGAGGAGTCCGCCCAGTGCAAGGACTGCCTGTCGCGCCGGATGCAAAGCATCGGCTACAAAGTGGTCGTCGACCGCGGTGACATTAAAAAAGAACCATTATCATCTCACGCCGAAGAGTGATCTGAGGCGAAAGAAAGGAACAAACAATATGGCAATCTACAACCCGTCCTCGCTCAAAGCCGAGGAATTCATCAACCACGAAGAAATTCTCGAAACCCTCGCCTATGCCGATGCGCACAAAAACGACCGTGCGCTGATCGACGCGATTTTGGAAAAAGCCAAACCCCAAAAGACCGCCACCGGCTATGTCTGCAAGGGTCTGTCACACCGCGAAGCGTCGGTGCTGCTGGCCAACGACGACCCAGAAGTGCGCGAAGAGATCTACAAGATCGCCGAAGAGATCAAGCTCGCGTTTTACGGCAACCGCATCGTGATCTTTGCGCCGCTGTATCTGTCCAACTACTGCGTCAACGGCTGCCTGTACTGCCCGTACCACCTCAAAAACAAGCACATCCCGCGCAAAAAGCTGACGCAGGAGGAGGTCAAAGCCGAGGTTATCGCGCTGCAGGACATGGGTCACAAGCGTCTGGCGATCGAAGCGGGGGAGGACCCGAAAAACAACCCGATCGAATACATCCTTGACTGTATCAAAACGATCTACAGTGTACACCACAAAAACGGCGACATCCGCCGCGTGAATGTCAACATCGCCGCCACGACCGTCGAAAACTACCGCAAACTCAAGGATGCCGGCATCGGCACCTACATCCTGTTCCAGGAGACGTACAACAAGGAGAGCTATCTCTATCTCCATCCGACCGGCCCGAAGCACGACTACGACTACCACACTGAAGCGATGGACCGCGCCATGGAAGGCGGCATCGACGACGTCGGGCTCGGCGTTTTGTTCGGCCTGGAAGGTTACCGCTATGAGTTCGCCGGTCTGCTGATGCACGCCGAACATCTGGAAGCTGTCCACGGCGTCGGTCCCCACACGATCAGTGTGCCGCGTGTGAAACGCGCGGACGACATTGATCCCGACGCCTTTGACAACGGCATCGATGACGAGACCTTCGCCAAAATCACCGCCTGCATCCGTCTCGCGGTGCCCTATACCGGCATGATCATTTCCACGCGCGAGAGCGAACAGGTGCGCAGTAAGCTTCTTCGCCTCGGCATCTCGCAGGTCTCCGGCGGCTCGCGCACGTCGGTCGGCGGCTATACCACCGAGGAACGCCCCCACGACACCGAACAGTTCGACGTCTCCGACCAACGGTCGCTCGACGAAGTGGTGCGCTGGCTGATGGAAAACGGCCACATCCCCTCGTTCTGTACCGCGTGCTACCGCGAAGGACGCACCGGCGACCGGTTCATGTCGCTGTGCAAGAGCGGTCAGATTCTCAACTGCTGCCACCCGAACGCGCTGATGACGCTGACGGAATACCTCGAAGACTATGCGTCAACCGCCACGAAAGCTATCGGCTACGAAATGGTAGAGCGGGAGCTGCAGCGCATCCCGAAGGAAAAAGTGCGCGCAATTGCGAAAGAACATATCGAAGCGATCAAAAGCTCCAACCGCCGCGACTTCCGTTTTTAAGGAGAACGCCATGTCACTCAACGAAACCGTATCCGCCGAGCGCGTACATATCAGCCTGTTCGGTTTGCGCAACGCGGGCAAATCGAGCCTTGTCAACGCGCTGACCGGGCAAAGGCTCGCAGTGGTCTCGCCCGTCAAGGGCACCACAACCGACCCGGTCAAAAAGGCGATGGAGCTGCTGCCGCTCGGGCCGGTGCTGCTGACCGACACCCCGGGTCTCGACGACGCGGGCGACCTCGGCGCGCTGCGGGTGGAAAAGGCAAAAGAAACCCTCGCCCACACCGATATCGCGCTGCACGTGGTCGACGCGGCAGCCGGACTGACTGCGCTCGATGAAGCGATGCTCGCGCAATACAAGGCGCGTAAGCTGCCGTATCTTCTGGTGATGAACAAAGCCGACCTGCTGCCGGACGTACCGCCCGACACTGGTGACACGCTCTATGTCTCCGCCGCAACGGGGCAGGGGATTGCCGCGCTCAAAGAACGCCTCGGCGCGTTTGCAAAGGCGCTGCACAACGAAAAGCGGCTGATTGCCGACCTTGTGCAGCCCGGCGACACGGTCGTGCTCGTGATTCCGATCGACCGCTCCGCGCCGAAAGGTCGCCTCATTCTGCCGCAGCAGCAGGTGTTGCGCGAACTGCTCGACTGCCACTGCACCGCGCTTTGCTGCCAGCCGGAGGAGCTGCCGGGCGTCCTCAACAATCTGCGCGTGCCGCCGCGGCTGGTCGTGACCGATTCCCAGGCGTTCGCCCGCGTCGCACCGACGGTGCCCGACTCGGTTGCGCTCACGTCGTTTTCGATCCTCTTTGCCCGCTACAAAGGGAACCTCCAAGCCCAACTGCAGGGCGCCGCGGCGCTGTCCGCGTTGCGCAACGGCGACACGGTGCTGATCGCCGAGGGCTGCACCCATCACCGCCAGTGCGGCGATATCGGCACGGAAAAGCTGCCCAAGTGGATCCGCCAATTCAGCGGCGCCGAACCGCAGTTTTGCTTCACGTCCGGCGGCGAATTTCCCGCCGATCTGTCCGGCGCCCGGCTCGTCGTCCACTGCGGCGGCTGCATGCTCAACGAACAGGAAATGCGCCACCGTCTCGCCCTTGCCGCGTCGCAGGGTGTGCCTGTCGTCAATTACGGCATGGCGATCGCCCACATGAACGGCATTTTAGCGCGCGCCGTGCGGCCGCTGGAAGCATAACACAACACAATAAACGAACCCCGCCGAGGTGTGAAGTGATCCCGGCGGGGTGAACTTTTATAGACTTGACTTTCCGGCTTTCTTATGATAAACTCAAGCAAACGAGGAGGGTTGCTTATGCAGGAAAAAAAGAAGTATATCACACTCCATTATTTGTCCTATCTATGCTTGGTCTTTGCACTGCTTTGCTTTTTTAGGTACTGCGTGCATCGTTGGTATGTGGAGCTGATTTTTTTCATCGCTTTTCTGGTCGGTTATTTCATTTTGTTCCGCGTATGCGGTAAAGCGCTGCAATGCGAAGACGGTTATTCCCTGATTCAGGCTGTTGACTATTACCGGGCGTGTGAACGTGCGAATTACAGGGGGTCAAACAAAGCCAAGGATGTTGCAATTTTGGAGCAGACAGCGGAGCATCGGGACTTTCTCGAAAAGGTTGAACCGGAAGCTTTGAAACGCTGCTATGTTACCGGCAAACAAGCAGACAAGATGGTCACCAATCCGTTGGTTCGGGGATTATGGAATTTGCGAGATAAAACAGCGAAAAGAGGAGGAAAGAAACATGTTTGAAAAGAGCAGTATTTTTTATGATGCCATGTATTTGGTTGGGTTTGCACTGATGATGGTGTGGAACCTTGCGGATCATAAGCGCTACGGAATCAAAAAACGCGATGCGGTTTTGACAACGCTTTACACCTACGTTTGCGGCGTCATCGGTGCGCTGATGATGGGCTTCATCTATACGAAGGTCAACGCTGCCTTTGGCTTTGAAGAAAGTAGTAACGTCGCCATCTTCGGTGCGGTGGTGTTTACACCGTTTTTGCTGTTGATCTTCCCGATCAAGCACCGCCAATGGAAATCCATTATGGATATGCTGGCACCCGGCATTTTGCTGATTCTGACCTGCGCAAAGTTCGGCTGCTTTATAAACGGCTGCTGTGTCGGCTATGTGTGCGATTGGGGTGTGCATTACAAGAATTCCGACGTTACAAATTTCCCGGTGCAGATTTTTGAAGTTGCAACCATGCTGCTCGTGCTTTTGTTGACGCAGTTGTATGTCCGCAAAGCGAAACGCTTTGTTGCCGGCACGGCTTATCCCATTACCTTTGCTGTTTACAGTGTGACCCGCTTTTGCTGGGAGTTTTTCCGCTTTTATCCGGAAGAAGGGATGCGCCATCTGATTTGCGACCTGACGTTTTGGCAGTGTGTCTGCTGCGTCACGTTTGTGGTGTGTGTAACCATTATAGCGGTGCTCACTGTGAAGGCGCGAAAGCAGCCGGAAATACAAGAGCAATAATAATAGTAGTTAAAGTTTACCCGCCGAGGTTTTCCACGGCGGGGTGAATTTTTTTCTTTTTCTTTTTGTATTCTTTATTGTGAATTCTCGCTGCGTACTTTATCTGGCCTCAAGTTGATTGTTGGTAACGGTTCGCTCGGTTTTGTTTTGTAAAGCCAGGCAATAGAAATGACGGAGCTGACAAAAACAAGAATACATGCCCATTGCCAGAAAGTCAGACCAAGATAGAAGTTTCGAACCTCCGGTTCATAGTATCGTGCAAACTCCCAACTGAATCTTGCTGCGCAATAGAACGCTGCTGTCAGCGGATATGCCATACCGCGGCGGAAGAAAGAGGATTCTTTAACCTTAAAGCAGATAAGTAAAACTATAAGTGTAGTTGCTGCTTCAAACAACTGCACCGGGAAGACAGCGCTGTCCTTTACAAACGGAGAATGAATGCCCCAACTGCAGGGGAAACCGAAACAGCATCCCGCCCATGCACATCGCAGTTTTCCAAACAGCAGAATCAAAAAAATGTTCGGCGTCAGCATATCCAGTGTGTCACGAATGCTGATAAGCGGTTTATTTCTACCTCTTTTTCTTGCAACTAAATTACGAATTGCTTTTTCAACAGAAACGGTTGCAATTTCCAAGACGGGCGTAAATAGCACCGCACCGAAAATCGAAGATGTACTGCCTCCGCGCATACCGCGCAATTGCAATGAAAGCGTGAAAATCTTGCCGCCTATCATTGCACACAAAAAGCCATAAGTAATTGTCAGAGAATAGAGAATCACGCGCGCTCTACTCATATGATATTTTTGCCTGAACAAAAGACTGATAAAAAGCGCGACAATATAGCCGAGAACATACATACTTAATGACAATTGTTGCGGCGATAGATTCTTCAAGGAAGTCACCTCTGTTTTTCGTTGATCTGATAATATTATATACTAGATGCAACCGGCAAGTCAATGAAAACAAATTATTAAATTATATTCATGTTACGATAATAATTCTTAATCGAAATAACATTGTTTTCACCACAGTTTTTTAGTAAAATGATAATGATCATAAGGTCGTATTGTACCTTTTTGTGCAATGTGTCCAAATAGAAAGGAGATCAAATATGAAAAAGTACCAAGCAAGAAAAGCACTCAGTGTTTTGCTGACTGTGCTGATGCTGCTGAGTTCCGTTTATCTGGGACTCGGCGTCATCGCGTCTGCGCTGACGTCGGCTAATTTGCCGGCCAGCACGACGTCGTTGGCAGACGGCACCGTTTACCTTGTGACGGGGAACCAGACGATTGACCCGAGCAAGGTGCTGACGATTCCTGCGAAT
>CACWJV010000051.1 GCA_902761265.1 Oscillospiraceae bacterium
GCGCTCGCCAAAGTCGAAGCCAACATGCTGCGCATGGCGCGCAACGCGATCCGCAATGCGGCAAGACAGGCCAGCAGCAATTAATTGAACAGCGTGACCCTGCATCCAAAACGGATGCAGGGTCGTTTTATTTTTGCGTGTGCAGCCGCTTTCTGAACAGTGCGCTGACCAGCGCGTCTTTGTTGAACGGGAACAGCGGATACAAATAGGTGTAGCCGTCGAGCGTTTTGGTGGTGCAGATCAGCACCGCGATCAAAACCAAAGCCGCGAAATAGCCCCAGAAGTCGAACAGGAAGGTCATCGTCAGCAGCAGCATACGGCAAAACTTGTTGGAAAAGCCCAGCTCATAGCTCGGCAAAACAAAGTTGGAAATCGACGTAAACGCCATAAACATGACAACCTCGTGGACAAACAGCCCCGACGACACGCCGAATTCACCGAGCACCAGCGCGCCGATCACGGAAAAGGAATTGCTCAAAACGTTCGGCGTATTGAGCGACGCGAGCCGCAGCATGTCGATCAGAAACTCCGATATCATAAGCTGCAAATAAACCGACACGCCGTTCGGGTGGTTGACGAAAATGAACCAGTACTGCTCCGGAATCAGCGTATGGTGAAGTGAAAGCACGTACCACGTCGGGATAAACAGCAGACTGAGCAGGAACATGAAGCCGCGCACAAATTTGAAAAATGTGCCGACCAGCGGCGTGAAATAGTAGTCGTTGATGTCCTGAATAAAATCGAACAGCCCTGTCGGCACAATCATAGCCGAGGGTGTGCCGTCGACCAGCACGATGATGTTGCCGTCAAACAGGCACGCCGCCGCGGTGTCGGGGCGTTCCGTGTAGCGAAAGCGCGGAAACGGGTTCCAAAGCTGCCGCGGCAGCAGGCATTCGCGCAGACTCTCCTGCCCCATGGAAAGCGCCGGCACGCGGATGTTTTTGAGTTTTTCCTCAAGAATATGCAGCAGCCGCCGGTCGACGGACTGCGCCATATAGCAGACCACAACGTCCGTTTTGGAGCGCGTGCCGATTTTGAACAGCTCCATTGTCAAAAGCGGATCGCGGATACGCCGACGGATCAGCGCCGTGTTGAAGATCACCGTTTCTACAAACCCTTCGTGGGGGCCGCGCAGCAGCCGGTCGGATTCCGGTTCCTCCACCGCACGGCTCGGATAGGTGCGCGGATCAAAGAGCACCGCCTTTTGAAAGCCTTCCGCCACCATACCGACCGCGCCCGAGAGCACGAAGGACAAAAAGGTGTCGAGCGAATCGGTTGTGTCCGTTTCGATATAGGTTGCAAACGCGTCGACAAACGTATCGGCGTCGGGGGTTCCCCTGAGCTGCTTTTCCGTGAGCTGGCTGAGGTATTCGAGCATCTTTTCAAACACTGCGTCCTTGATAAAGCCGTCGATGCAAAAGAACGTCGCCTGCCCGCCGCCGAAGCGGATCTTTTTTTCCAGCAGATCAAAGCTGTGTTCCACACGCAGCTTTTCGCGCACGCGCACGAGATTAACCGGATAGGGATATGCAAAATCCGACAAAAAACCACCGCCTTTTTGCTTAGTGTGTGCAAACGGCGGTGGATTATTCGTATTATAGGTATTGCCGAACAGTCAGATGCAGCCGGCCCTTTTTGCTTTCGCCGGTCTGCTCGAGCAGCTTGCATTTGCCTTTGCCGCGCAAAACGAGTACGTCGCCGGCGGCGAGTTTTTTGTCGGTACCCGCTTTGATCGCCTGTTCCGCTTTGCTGCGCGAAAGCCGGAACGCAGCGGCGGCCACACAGTCGAGCCGCATAGACGGCACAGAGACGAAGAAATCTTTCACGTTCTGCTGCCGTGCGCCGAGCGCCTCAAACGACGCATCCGTCACGGTCAGCGTGGCGCGGCCGGCGGAAAACAGGTTGTCCAACAAATATTGCCGGATCGACTGCAGACAGACGAGGAAGGCGCCTTTGTCGTCCACCAGGATATCGCCGAGCGTTTCGCGCTTGACCGAAAGCCCCATCAATGCGCCGAGATAGTCGCGGTGGGAAAGGGACGAAAATGCGTCTTTTTCGAGCCGCAGCAGGCACAAGGGGTTGTCGGCGGGATTCTCCAAGAAATAAGCGTCAAGGTCTTCTATGCCGTAAAATCGCGGCACAAAGACGGCAACCGTCCGTTCGGCATCCGGGTAGCCGCCGCAGTAAAACGTAGCGACGTCGGCGTTTTGTAGATCGAGAAACGCCGTGTGGGTCAGCATCCCGCGGTCGGCGGCGCGCTGTTTGAGGTCGCGCGCATGGGAAAGCAAACGTTCATCATCGGTCATGTCGGGGTGCCTCCTGCGTTATTCGTCGCCGAGCAGGCGCTGCATCGTTTCGGAAAAGAGCGACTGAAACGCCGCTTCCTCCGCGGCAAGACGAACCTTGTTATTTTTCAGCGTGGCGTGGTCGAGTGTTTTTGCGCCGAGAAAGCAGAGCGCTTCTTTTGCGCGTTCGGTCTTCAGAACGACCTGCGTTCGACAAACGCGGGATCGTCCGACAGATAAAACCCCTGCCCGAAATCCGCGTTGATTCGTCCGCGCCGCAGATCGGGTACGGGAATTTCATCAAAACCGGTGTGATACAAAAGCATGTTGTCACTCCTTATAAGAACAGCCCGCCGAAAGGACGGGCTAAACTGTTGACTGTTGACTGACGACTGTGCACTATGCACTGTGCACTGATTACTGATAATGATGCGCTTCCTGCAGCATCATATCTTTGACCTTCATCAGCCGCGTGGTGGACGAACGCTCGGCTTCGTCGAGCTTCATCGTGATATATTTGATGGTATCCTCATACTGCGGAATCATCACATGCTCCAGCGCGTTGACGCGGCGGCGCGTTTTTTCAATCTCGCTCGCCAAAAGCTGGCAGGTCTTTTCGATCTCCGCCAGTTTCAGCAGATCGGGCATGATTTCAGATAGCGCCAGCACGGCGTCGTCCAGATCGCACGACGTAAACGCATAGCCGTAGGAATAGATTTCGCCGTCCTTTGCCGCCTTGACGTTGGCGTGAAACTGCGGGACGATGACGCTCATGATGTTTTTTTCCTCCACATCGAGCTCCATCTTTTGCGCCGGCATCATCAGCGCCACCGACAGCGCTTCGTCGCTCATCACGCTGCGGGCGAGCGCCATGTGGGCATTGGCCTGTTTGATTCCGGCTTCGACCTTGAGGCGCAGTGCCTTGTTTTCGCGCACCAGTTCGAGGAACCGGCGCATCAGCTCGTCGCGCTTGTCTTTGAGCAGTTTGTGACCCCGTCTGGCGGTGACGAGCTTGCGCTTGAGGTTCGTCAGTTCCATCCGCGTGGGGTTGACGTTCATGACCGCCATGGTATCACCTACTTTTCAATATAGTACTGATCGAGGAACTTGTCGGAGATGCGCTTGAGTTCGCTGCGCGGCAGAATCGACAAAAGCTTCCAGCCGATATCGAGCGTTTCCTCGATCGGGCGGTTGCAGTCGAAGCCCTGCGAGACATAGGTCTTTTCGAACGCGTCGGCAAATTTGGCATAGAGTTTGTCCATATCGGTCAGCGCCGCTTCGCCGAGGATGACCATCAGCTCCTTGGCGTCCTTGCCGCGGGCATAGGCGGAAAACAACTGGTTCATCGTGCCGGAATGGTCGGCGCGGGTCTTGCCTTCGCCGATGCCTTTGTCCTTGAGACGCGACAGCGACGGCAAAACGTCGATCGGCGGGGTAATGCTCTTGCGGTGCAGTTCGCGCGACAAAATGATCTGGCCCTCGGTGATATAGCCGGTCAGGTCCGGGATCGGGTGGGTCTTGTCGTCTTCGGGCATGGTCAGGATCGGGATCATGGTGATGGACCCCGTCTTGCCGCGCTGGCGGCCGGCACGCTCATAGATCGACGCAAGGTCGGTATACATATAGCCGGGATAGCCGCGGCGGCCCGGGACTTCCTTGCGGGCGGCGGACACTTCACGCAGCGCGTCGGCATAGTTGGTGATATCGGTCAGGATGACCAGCACGTGCATATTCTTTTCAAACGCGAGATATTCCGCGGCGGTCAGCGCCATTTTCGGCGTAGCGATCCGCTCGATGGCCGGGTCGTTGGCCAGATTGGAGAACATGACGGTACGCTCGAGCGCGCCGGTTTCGCGGAAGGATTCCACAAAGAAGTTGCTCTCTTCAAAGGTAATACCCATCGCGGCAAACACCACGGCAAACGGTTCGTCCGTGCCGCGCACACGCGCCTGACGTGCGATCTGCGCCGCAAGCTCGGCGTGCGGCAGACCGGAGGCCGAAAAGATCGGCAGCTTTTGGCCGCGCACAAGCGTGTTCAACCCGTCGATGGCGGAGATGCCGGTTTGGATAAATTCCTGCGGATAGCTGCGGGCGGCCGGGTTCATCGGCGTGCCGTTGACGTCCATGCGCTTATCGGGGATGATTTCGGGCCCGCCGTCGATCGGGCGGCCAAGGCCGTCAAACACGCGGCCGAGCATATCCTCGGACACACCGAGTTCCATCTGACGGCCGAGGAAGCGCACCTTGGAATCGGCAAGGTTGATACCGGTGGAGGATTCAAACAACTGGACCAGCGCGTTGGTGCCGTTGATTTCCAAAACACGGCAGCGGCGCTTTTCACCGTTTGAAAGTTCAATTTCACCCAATTCGTTATAGGCCACGGCGTCCACGTCGCGCACAAGCATCAGCGGGCCGGCCACTTCCTGAATCGTTCTGTATTCTTTCGGCATCAGTCATCCTCCCCTTTCTTCGCGTCTTCGAGCTGCGCGTTCAGGTGCGCAAGCACTTCGTCATATTCGGCGTCGGTCTCGTCCTCCGCAACATATTTGAACCGGCCGATCTCTTCGCGGACAGGCAGGTTGACGATCTTTTCAATATCGCCGCCGTCTTCCAGCGCTTCCGCGCCCTTGTTGTAAAACGCGATCACAAGCCGCATCATCAAAAGCTGTTTGTGCAGCGACGTATAGGTATCCACTTCGTGGAACGCAAGCTGATGCAAAAAGTCTTCGCGGATCGACCGCGCGGCTTCCATCGTCAGCCGGTCGCCGGGCGACAGCGCGTCCATACCGACGAGCTTGACGATTTCTTCGAGCTCCGCCTCATGGGAAAGCAGACGCATCATTTCGGCGCGCAGATCCATCCAGTCTTCGCTGACGTTCGCGTTAAACCATTTGCCGAGCGAGGAGGCGTACAGCGAATAGCTGGTCAGCCAGTTGATGGCCGGGAAATGACGCTTGTAGGCCAGCGCGGAATCGAGACCCCAGAAGACCTTGACGATTCTGAGCGTCGCCTGGGTAACCGGTTCGGAAATATCGCCGCCGGCGGGCGAGACGGCGCCGATGACGGACAAAGCGCCTTCGCGCGGTTCGGTGCCGAGCGAGAGCACCTTGCCGGCGCGTTCATAAAACTGCGCAAGCCGCGAGCCGAGGTAGGCGGGATATCCTTCTTCGCCGGGCATTTCTTCAAGACGGCCCGACATTTCACGCAGCGCCTCCGCCCAACGGGACGTGGAGTCCGCCATGAGGGCCACGCTGTAGCCCATGTCGCGGAAGTATTCGGCGATGGTGATGCCGGTATAGATCGACGCTTCACGCGCCGCCACGGGCATATCGGAGGTGTTGGCGATCAGCACGGTGCGTTCCATCAGGGATTCACCGGTGTGCGGATCGATCAGTTCGGGGAACTCGTTGAGCACGTCGGTCATCTCGTTGCCGCGTTCGCCGCAGCCGATATAGACCACGATGTCCGCCTCCGCCCATTTGGCGAGCTGGTGCTGGGTCACGGTTTTGCCGGAGCCGAACGGGCCAGGGATGGCCGCCACGCCGCCCTTTGCAATCGGGAACAGCGCGTCGATGACACGCTGGCCGGTGACCAGCGGCATATCCGGCGCAAGCTTTTTGGTATAGGGTCTGCCGCGGCGGACGGGCCATTTTTGCATCAGGCCGATCGTCTGCGGTTCGCCTTTTTCGGTTTCAAGAATCGCCACCGTGTCTTCCACGGTGCACATGCCTTCACTGATCTCTTTGACCACGCCGCGCACGGCGGGCGGCACCATGATCTTATGGGTCACAACGTCGGTTTCCTGCACGGTACCGATCACGTCACCGCCCTGCACACTGTCGCCGACCGAAACGCAGGGCACAAATTTCCATTGCTTTTCGCGATTGAGCGACGGCACCTCGATGCCGCGGGTGAGGTTGTTGCCGGCGATTTTCATGATCTCCTCCAGCGGGCGCTGGATCCCGTCGAAGATGGAGCCGATCAGACCGGGGCCAAGCTCCACGGACAGCGGTTCGCCGGTGGTTTCCACCTGTTCGCCGGTACGAAGGCCCGACGTTTCTTCATAGACCTGAATCGACGCGCGGTCGCCGCGCATTTCGATAATTTCACCGATCAGACGCTGTTCGCTCACACGCACCACGTCGAACATATTGGCCTGCCGCATCCCCGACGCGACAACAAGCGGACCTGAAACTTTGGTAATCGTTCCGGTTTGCATAGTTATCACCTACTCTAACTGTTATTTCAAAATGTCCGAGCCGACCGCCTGCTCCACCGAGCGGCTGATTGACCGCAGACCCTCTCCGGTGTTGCCCGCAACGCCCGGAATCAGAATAACCGCCGGCACCGCGCGTTCGCGGTAGCGGTCGAGTTCGCTGCCCAAAAGCACAGCGAGCGATTCGGTGAGAAAGACGACCGCGTAATCTTCTTCGCTCATCCGGCGCAGTTCGCGCACCGCTTCGCGCGGTTCGGTGACCGGGAAGATCTCAAGACCGATGGAGGAAAAGCCGTAGATACTGTCTTTGTCGCCCATCGCTGCGATTTTATACATAAAGATCGCGCACCCTTTCTCTTATGATGTCGTTCGGCACACCTGCGAGTTTTGCGGACAGGACGATCCGAACGGTTTTGATTTCTGTGGTTTTTGCAAAGTAATAGGCTGCAATCGGCGCAAAACCGAAAAACTCGTATTTCGCACCCTTGCACAGCTCGATCACGCTGTCGTCGCACCATTTTTCAAACGCGGTGGTGCTTTGTCTGAGCGCTTCGGCGCCGGCGCGGTAGTTGCCGGTTGCAAGAAGCTGCAAAAGCTGTGCTTCACCCTGCACGGCGGCATGGCAAAGACTTTGCCGGTCGATGTTGTGGCACGGGCCGACGGCGCTTTCCACAAAGGAAAGATCCTTTCCTGTGCGTGCGCAGCGCAGCGCGACCTTAAGGTTGGTGCTGTCGCAAACAAAGCGCAGAATATCGCCGAGCAGTTCACAGTCCGTTTCGCGCGCCTGTTTTGACAAACAGCGCAGCGTCGCGGCGTCGATGATGACGTCGGCGCTTTGGCCGCTTTCGGTACGCGTTGCCGCTTCATAGGCCTGTTTGGCCGCCGTCGCGAGCGGTTCTTCCAACTTGTCAAACGCGTGGCGGCTGACCGCGTCGGTCAGCGCGTCGAGATCGAGCAGCGTCGGCTGCACATAGTACGGCTTCGGGTTCACACCCGTGAGCATGCTTTTGAGCGCCGCTTTCACGTTATAAAAATCGTTGAGCGCCGTGAGCACGGCCAGCGCGTTTTTGTCGGTTACGCTTTCGCGCATCAGCACCCAGAGCGCTTCGCTTTGGGCCGCGATGAGGGCGGACACGTCGGTGTCGTCGGTGCGTACCCAGTCGCGCGCACGCAAAACGTCGACGGCTTTGTCATAGGACGCGGCCGCAACGACTTCGTCAAGCATGGCGGACGAGAGCAGCTTGCTCTCGTTTGCGCGGATCCGCGCCACAGCGTATGCATAATCGGTTCCTTTCATAGGCCCTCCGATCAGGCGAACAGCAGCGGATGCAAAAGATCTTTGAGTGCATCCATGCGTTCGTCAAACACCGCGCGCAGCGTACAGTTGATTTCGATGTCGCCATAGACGAGCACGAAGCCGTTTTCGATGTCCATCGGCGTTTTGCTCACCTGCACGGCGCCGGTTTCATAGATCTGCGCGTTGATCGTTTCTTCAAAATCGCGCGGCATCCGGGCAAGGTCGCGTGCGTTGAAAAACAGCACGCCTTCGCCTTTTTCGCAGTTTTTGACGCAAAGCTGCAGCAGCAGCGCGAAATAAGATTCGTCGTCAAACGCCTCGATCTTTTCATACGCCGCCGACAGAATATCGTTGACCACAGCGCCGCGCACTTCCAGATAGCGTTTGCGCGAGAGGGATTCCGCCTGCGATTTCGCGACTGCGACGATCCGGTCGGCTTCCGCCTTTGCGTTGTCTACGATCTTCTGCGCCTTGTTTGACGCGTCTTCGCGGGCTGTGGCGATCATGCGGTTGGCCTGTTCGGTGGTTTCTGCAATCATGGCGTCGGTTGCCGCTTTATTTTCGGCGGCGATCTTTTCCACGATCCGTTCAAGTCCGGTCAATCGGGCTCACTCCTTTCCAAGCGTTTGCTGTTGTTCTCAGCCGATGCGGAACACGGCAAGGAACGAGATCAGGAACGGCAGGATCGCGTAGAATTCAACCAGCGACGCCATGGTGATGGCGCGGCCGGACTGGTCGCTCTTTTTGGCAACAAGCGAAACGCCCGCTGCGGCGACTTTGCCCTGATGGATACCGGAAAGCAAACCGCCGAACGCGATGGGCAAACAAGCCGCAAGATACATCAGACCCTGCTGCCAGCTCAGTTCGGCCACTGTGCCGCTCAGCACGCCGGTGCGGATGAGCACGAAGATGGCGATGATGAAACCGTACAGACCCTGCGTACCGGGCAGAAGCTGCAAAATGAGCACTTTACCGAACAAAGATGTATCCTCCGACAATGCACCGGCAGACGCCTGACCCACAAGGCCAACGCCCTTTGCGGAACCGATGCCTGCAAAAATGACTGCTGCGGCAGCGCCGAACAGCGCCAAAGCCAAACCGAAATTACTCATTGATAGTTTCCTCCTTGAATTTGAAATGTTGAAGATTTATTTTCAGCGGGGTAAAGACTTTGCCGCCGCCTTCGTAAAACTTGGAAAAATATTCGACATACTGCAAACGGCAGGTATGCACATAGGTGCCGATCAGGTTGATGGCGATATTCAGCGTATGCCCGAGCAGACAGATGATGACGAACACCACGATGTTGCCCATCATGGCCGCGAGCATGTTGACCACGGAGCCGATGACGCCCGTGACAAGGCACAGCGCCAACAGACGCGAATAGGACAAAATATCGCCGAGCCAGCCGGTCGTGTTGTTATACAGCGCATACAATCCGCCGCCGAGCTTGCCGACGATGTTTTTGGCGCTGCGCCCGGCTGTGAGCACGATCAGAACCGCGCCGATCAAAAGCAGTTTGCCGCCGACGGATTTTACCGGCGCCGACACCGGTTCGATGAAGTCCTTGCCGATGATTGCAAGACCGATGACAAAAACGTACACCGGGATCGTGTCGCACACGGCGCCGATCCAGTCCTTTTGCTTGGCCAGTGTGACAAAGCGGATGGCAAGACCGACAAACAGGTGGATGATGCCGAAGCCGAATGAATAGAGCATCAGCTTGATCGAATCGGTGGTCGGCTCAAACCAGAGCGCCATTTTGGGCGGGTCGGCGATGCCCAGGAAGTTGGTGCAGATCGTGGGGATCAGATCGCCGAAAAACGAGCCGAACATCGCGCCCCAGAAGGTGGTGGCAACGCCGCAGTAGAGCGCGAAGGACGCGGTTTTGCGCAGATTGCCCTGCACCTTGATCACGTGCTTGAGCACGATGCCGAAGATGACCATCAAAAGCCCGTAGCCGGCGTCGGAAAACATGATGCCGAACAGCGCGTAATAGAAGAACGCCATGACCGGATTCGGGTCGAGATCGTTGTTGGACGGCGGGGAATACATGTTGGTGATGCTTTCCACGCCGGCGGCAAAGTCGCGGTTTTCGATCAGCACCGGCACATCGTCGTTCAGATAGTCCGGTTCGGAAAGCTCCATTTCGCACACAAACCGCTGCTCCACGTCAAACTTGAGCTGTTCGGCGTCGCGTTCGGGCACATAGCCCTGCAGCATGATCGTGTTGCGGCTGGTGGCCGCGAGCTCAAGGATCCGGTATTTTTCCGATTGTGCCTGTTCATAATCGGCGAGCAGCCGGATCGTGTCGTAATATTCGCCGTAGGACTCGATCTTTTCTTCGGTCGCTTCGATCTTTTCGTTGGCGTCGGCGATCTCTTTTTGCAGTTGTTCGATCGCTTTTGCCGGCAGCGTCTTTGCCGGGTGATCCGGCCGGATAAAGCCGATCGCCTTGAGCGACTGTTCAAGCGCCGCGGCGTCGGAATGATGGCAGACAGCCACGCAGCAGGTCTGCAGTTTGTCGGCGGAAACGACCTCCACCGAAACGCCGTCCAGCTCGGGCGATTGCGCCGCCAGCCGCGAAAGGATATCCTGTTCGCTCAGCGCGCTTTTGAAGTTGCCGATAAACACGGCGGTCTGCGGCGTGCGCACGGTGCTCATCGGGATATCGAGCTTTTCCCACGGACGATAATAGTCAATTTGCGTCTGTTTACGGATGATATCCGCTTTCAGCGTCGTAATCTCGTCCTGCAGCGATTTGATCTCATAGACCAGCGCCATCACGGAATCGGCCTGTTCGGTGATTTGGCGGTATTGCGCGTAGTCGATCTCCGTAACATCGGTCAGTTGCTGCACAATGGAGCGCTTGATCTTGCAGCAGCGCTCGAGCGTTTCCACCGCAGACAGGATCAGTTGTTTTTTGCGGTCAAATACCGCCGCGATCGGCGCGGTGCGGTATTTGGTCAGTTCTTCGTGATCGGTATCGGAGATTTCGGCGATCCCCTTCTTTTGCAAAAAGTCGATCAACCGTTTGCTGTCTTCGAGCATTGCGATCAGTTCGAACTGCATGAGTTTTATTTTTGCCAAATGCTGACACCTCCTTTATCCACGCGTTTGTGGATCAGTCGGTCAGATGATCGATGACCAGACGGATCGCTTCGTCATAGCGCTTTTCCGTGTCGGCGATCACTTTTTTTTCGCGCATCTCGGCGAGCTTTTCTGCTTGTTTTAGCAATCCGTCGGCCGTGTATTGCGCTTCGGACAGAATCAGTTTTGCCTCATTCTGCGCCTGTTCAATGGCCGCTTCCTCCAGCGAAGCGGCAGTGGTACGGGCGGAATCCAAAATCGACTGTGCCTGTTGCTTCGCGGCTTCTTCGCTTTGTTTGGCGAGCGATTCGGCTTGCAGCACAGTTTTGATCATATCATAGGCCATAGGCATATCCTCCCCCGAACGGCATGATGGCTGCAATGGCTTCGGCCGGCACGCTGGGCGCGGTCGTGTTGCCCTTGAAATGGGTGACCACGGAATAGACCAGCAGCAAAAGCAGACAGATGATCAGCAGCACGGCGATCAGAAATTTGCCGCTCAGCAGTTTTTTCGGGTTTTGTCGTTTCTTTTTGGCGGGCGCGTCGGCCGTGATGTACTCCTCCTGTGTCGGCGCGTCGTAGTCTTCGGGCCGCGCGGAGGGTGCGTCTTCGGGGATTGCGATCTCTTCACGCAGATCGACCGGCGGTTCCGTTTTTTCAGGCACCGGCAGATCCGGTGCCGGCATAGGGTCCGGCTGCGGCACCGCAGCGGCGGGATCATAGGTCAGATCGTCCGTTTGCGCCGGCGCGTCGTCCGACACGGAATAGACGTCTTCAAACTCCATCAGACCAAACGGCTGGTGCGCCAGCGCGCTTTCGAGATCCTGCAGCATCTGTTTGGGAGACAGATAGCGGTTTTCGGGCTGGAACGCGCAGGCTTTGCCGATGATGCGGCAAAGATCCTCGTCCGGCAGCGCGGGCTGCGGAAAGGCCACGCCGGCGATGCGGTTTTCCTTGGACCGGTCAAACGAGCCGATGGTCAGCTCTTGCGGATAGGGCTCCGTAAACGGCAAACGGCCGCGGTTGATCAGCGTATAGAGCACAAGGCCGAGCGAATAGGTATCGGCGGTGCAGTTGATCTTGCCGGTCGTGATATATTCGGGTGCGGCGTAATATTGTGTGCGCTTGAAGGCGACGGAGCTTTTGGCCGGTTCCAGACAACTGAACGAGCCGAAGTCGCCGAGTTTGCACACACCTTTGCGGTCAAACAGGATATTTTCCGGCTTGAGGTTCGGATAGATGTAGCCGAAATCGCGGCAACGGATCAGCGAGCGGCAAACGGAGATGCCCAGCCGCAGCGTTTCGTCGCGGGTGAGCGAAAATTGGGAAAGCAGGTCGGCGAGCGAACGCATTTCTTCGAGACGGATCAAAATCAGCGTGCCTTTGCCGTCGCTGGTCTCGCGCTTTTCCCATTCCTCGTATTTTACAAAATGCTTGCCGCCGTCCGCCTGGCGGATGATATCGATATTCTCCGTGATATTGCGGATGATCTTTTGATGCAGCCGCTCCTCCTTCGAAGGCTTTTGCGGTTGATCGCCGATGATATTGAAGGATTTTTTCTCGTTGCGGTAATCACCGACACGGATCGTTTTTAAAACGGCGCGGTGTTTTTTGCCCGTTTCGTCCTCACGTACAATAGTAAAAGCCTTGCCGTCCGTGCCGGATCCGAGCTGCGATTGGGTATACCAAACGCCGAACACAGGATCAAACGATTGTGACAATGCAGTCATCCCCTTTTAACAATATACTATGCAGATTCAAGTATAACATATTTCTGCAAAAAATACCACTTGTTTACAAAAATTCTTTTTATTTTTGATGAAAAAAAATCAGCGCCGGAATTCGTCACCTTGCCTATTGACAATCGCAGGCGTATCGTTTACAATAAA
>CACWJV010000052.1 GCA_902761265.1 Oscillospiraceae bacterium
GCGGCGCATGAGGGTGCCGACGGGTGTTGCCGTCAGCGGATGGTTGTTTGGTTTCTGCATAAAGATCAGCCTTTCTTCGGGACACAAAGGCATGAAAAAAGCCGCCCGCAGGCGGCTAAGAAGCGATAAAAAAACGATACCGCTGCCGCCTGTGTCGTATCTGCGGTGCGGCTGCACAGCATGTATCGTGTCCGTTTTATTTGATTTTCGCGTTGCATTTTAACACAAACCGCACCGTTTGTCAAGTGTGAATTTTCACCCACCATGCACTGAAAAAAGCCGCTCCTCGGAGCGGCTTTGCTGTTGACTGTTGACGGACGACTGTCGGCTCATTCCATCCATCCGAGCCAGCGGTAGATGGCGATGACCGAACGGAAGACCAAAAGGCGGGAGTTGTGGCCGATGGTTTCGTGGAAAAAGCTGTTCCAACCACAGCCAGGAGATCAGATACGGATCTTCGATCACACGGTCGGCGCCGTCAATGGTGTGCATACCCTTGTAGGTGCCGGTAAGTACGTGGTCGTGGTCCACGCCGTGGCCGTTTTCGCCGACAAAGTGCATATCCTCCGAGGTCCAGTCCCAAAAATTATGGTTGCCGACGATCGGTACCTGCGGCACAAAATTGACGTCGACCGCACGGGTGAAGGTCGTTTTGCGCAGCAGACGCGCGTCGTTGGTATAGGTCTTTAAACGGTTCCACGTCGGCACAGTGTAAAACGGATAGATCGTGTGGGTGTCAAACAGACCGCTGATGATCCAGATCGGCATCTCCCGCAGACGCGCAGCTTCGCTTTTGTTGATCGCGCGCGACGGCGCCATCATCACGACGGCCGCAAACAGTTCGGGATAGGACGAGGCGAGATTCATCACGCCCAGCGAGCCGACACACCAGCCGATCAGATAGATGCGCGTGGTGTCCACATTGGGGTGTTTTTCGCAAAAATCGAGGATCGCGGCACGCAGCGATTCCACCAGACACGATTGATCCCAATAGAGATCGTCCTCCTCGGGCGCACGCGGAACCATCATAAACGCGTGGCCGTTATGGAACCGGGACTGATATTTTTCGTCGACCCAAAGCGGCATTTCGTTCGCCTGAATCTCGATCCCTTCCGCCCAGCCTTCCAGTGCGCCGGCTGTGATGATGACCAAAGGATAGGTCTTGTCCTCCGGTGCGCCGTCGGTCATAGGTGAATAATAGCTGTAGTCGATATCCCAGTCGCCGACAAGCGGTCCGTTGTCCCGCTGGAATTTAGCGCGATATTTATCGTGCTTCGGATTATATGCCATGAGAAGAGCCCCCAATATAATCGACATTTGTTCTATTATAACGGCAGTATGTGAGCGAAATGTTAATGAATTTTAAAATATCTTTATTTATACGAGAATATTGCAAAAAAAAGACAGCCTTGCAAGGGGTGTCCCTGCGGCTGCCTTCGGTTGGTTGTATTCAAACAAGCGGTGTGTGATCCATGCCGTATTTTGCAAGGAACGCGTCAACGACCCGCCAGTACTCTTCGGGAAACCAAAGCTGCGATACCGCGTGTTCGGCGCCGTGGATGACATATTTTTCCTTCGGCGCGGCGCAGGCGGCGTAGACCTTGTCGAGATTGTTGAACAGCACGAAATCGTCTTTGTCGCCGTGGATAAACAATGTGGGCGTTTTGCTCTTTTTGAGCTGCGCCACCGCGGAGGCGTCTTTGAACCAAAAGCCGTTGAGCACGCGGTTCACGATCCCGGCGGCCGGCATCACGAGTTTCGGCGGCAGATGGTAGTTGCGGATGCACTGATCTTCAAAGATATCATACACGCTCGTAAAGCCGCAGTCCTCCACCGCGAGGATCACGTTGTCCGGCAAATCCTCGCCTGTGGTCATCATCGTGGTGGCCGCGCCCATGGACACGCCGTGGAGCACGATCTTCGCCTTGGGGTTTTCTTTCACAAGCGAGCGCGCCCAGTCGGTGATATCCAGCCGGTCGAGCCAGCCCATGGAGACGTATTTGCTTTCGCTGTCGCCGTGGCCGTGCAGGTCGGGCACCAGCACGTTGTAGCCGCGGCGGTAGTATTCCATCGCGTAGCTGCCCATCTCGCGCTTGCAGTTGGTCCAGCCGTGGATCACGATGGCCCAGTTGTTGGAATTGGACGGATTGCGGAATTCCATCGCGTGCAGCGTGTCGCCCTTGCGGCCGGTGATCGTCACCTTCTGTTTATAGGTCAGGTCATACCATTTGTAGCCCTTGTTGAGCTGGACGTTGTCGGCGTTGCGCTCAAACAGCGAGCCCTTGGCCGGGACTGTTTCGTCCTCGCGGCGTTTGGAGCCGAGCGCGATGAAAAAGAACACGGCGCCGAGACCGAGATACAGCAAAAGCAGCACAAGCACAACAATCAGCAAAACCGTCAGCGTGACCTTTGCGCCGTGGGACAATGCAAGAAACAACATAATCATCTTCCTTTCGTCGGTGTTCTGTCCCATTATACACATTTGTCGCCCGTAATGCAAATCAATCCGGGATTTTTGGCATTGTGAACGAAAAAGAAACGGCGTATTCGGTAAAATTACTATTTACAATTTTTGCCGGACATGATAAAATAGATAGGCATTCATGGCATCATTTTTTGCTGAAAAAAAGAGGAGAATCGGAACGCATGCCTTATAAGAATTTTGAAAGCAATCTGGACTTTTTGTACGATCTGATATTGAAGGTTGAAAACAAAGCGGAATGCGCCGCGCTGTTTGACGATCTTTGCACCCCGAACGAGCTTGCCGCTATGGCGCAGCGTGCCGTTGTGGCGCGGATGCTTACGCAAAAGCGCGTGTACAGCGACATCGTTTCGGAAACCGGCGCATCCACCGCCACGGTCAGTCGGGTCAACCGCTCGCTGACACTCGGCAAAAACGGCTATCAGACCTTGTTCCAGAAGCTCGACGACGAGGAAAGCTGAGATGGCGTCTTATTCGGATTTCGCATATTACTACGACGAACTGACCGAAAACGCAGCGTATGAAACGCGCTGCAATCTGCTGTGTGATCTCCTTGCCGCGCACGGTGCCGGTAAGGGGATTTTACTTGATCTCGCGTGCGGCACCGGCACGCTCAGCGCGATGCTGGCCAATCGCGGCTACGACGTGATCGGTGTGGACGCGTCGCCGGATATGCTGAGCGTTGCGCAGCAAAAGCAAAGCGAACAGGGCTTTGATGCGGTCTTTTTGTGTCAGCGGATGGAGCAGCTCGATCTTTACGGCACGATTGACGCAGCGGTCTGTACGCTTGATTCGCTCAACCATATCACGAACGAAGCCGATTTCAAAGAAGCGCTGCGCCGTGTGGCGTTGTTTATGAACGACGGCGGCGTGTTTCTCTTTGACGTCAACACGCCGTATAAGCATGAAACCATTCTTGCCGACAACACGTTTGTCTATGACCTCGACGACGTCTATTGTGTGTGGCAAAACAGCTATGACCCCGCGACAAAAACAACGGACGTCACACTCGATCTGTTTCCCTACGACGAGGAAAACGACTGCTACGACCGCGTGACCGAAAGCTTTGCCGAGCGCGCCTATGCGCTGGAGGATATCCGCCGCTGGCTGGCGGAGGACCGGTTTGAGGTGGTGGCTGTTTTGGAGGAAACCGGCAGCCGCCCGGTGAACGAGACCGACGAACGGGCGCTGTTTGTGTGTAAAAAACACGGCACGCAGTTTCAATGAAACCGGAGATCTCATTGAGACAAATTCGGAATTCGGAATTGCGGTCACGTCCTTCCGTGCAGCAATCCGACACCCTGCGCCGCGGCGCAAACAATCCGCAGCCGGAAACGGACAGACTGTTTCTGCCGGACGGCTCAAAAACCGAAACGGATCACCCGCCGACGAACCGATTTGCAATCTCTTATGGCAAAGGAATCACCTTGCCTTTACGCTCTGACGCATCGCGCTTTGCGCGGCGTCCCTCAATGTGCGAAGCACATTTCACATTGGCGAAGCCAATCTTTCATCGCGCAGCGATTTCATAGTTGCGCAGCAAATAATTCACGTTGCGAAGCAACCAAAGCAAAGGAGCACCACCCTATGGCTAAATCCGTCCGCTGCATCGCCAAAGACGGCACGCTTTTCGTGACCGCCATCGACGCCACCGATATCGTCAACCGCGCCGCCGAGATCCACCAGACCTCGGCTGTCACCTCTGCCGCGCTGGGCAGACTGCTTTGCGCCGCCTCGCTGATGGGCAGTTCGCTCAAAGGCAAAGACGACGCGCTCACGCTGCGCATCAACGGCGGCGGCCCTGCCGGTACGGTGATGGCGGTTGCCGATGCCGAAGGCAATGTGCGCGGCTATGTGCAGCAGCCGGTGGTGGAGCTGCCGCTCAACAAGCTCGGCAAGCTCGACGTTGCCGGCGCAGTCGGCACAGACGGGTTTGTCACCGTCATCAAGGATCTCGGCCTCAAGGATCCCTATGTGGGCCAGACGCCGATCGTCTCGGGCGAGATCGCGGAGGATATCACAGCGTATTTCGCCACCAGTGAGCAGACGCCTACGGTCTGCGCGCTGGGCGTGTTGGTCAATCCCGATCTGTCGATCAAATCCGCCGGCGGCTTTCTGATCCAGCTTTTGCCCACGGCGTTGGACGACACGATCGACAAGGTGGAGCAGTCGCTCGAAGGTCTGCCCTCGGTCACGGCGCTGCTGACGCAGGGCTTGACGCCGGAGGACATCTGCCGCCGTGCGCTGCGGCTGTTTGATCTCGAACTGCTCGACACAGCTTCGCCCGCCTACGTTTGCCGCTGCTCGCGCGCCAAAGTGGAGGCCGCGCTGATCAGCACGGGCAAAGACGAACTGCTCGATATGGCAAAGCAAAAGACAACCGAGGTGTGCTGCCAGTTTTGCGACAAGGTCTACCGCTTTTCGTCCGAGGAAGTTCTCGCACTGGTGGATCGGGCGTCAAAATGATGCCGAAAAAGAACAAAGAAATTTTAAAAAACCACTTGACAAAAACCGAAAATTAGTATATAGTATTTCAAGTCGCTGCGAAAGGCAGAGGACGTGGGAGCATAGCTCAGCTGGGAGAGCATTTGCCTTACAAGCAAAGGGTCACAGGTTCGAGCCCTGTTGTTCCCACCAGAAGTGGCCCGGTAGTTCAGTTGGTTAGAACGCTAGCCTGTCACGCTAGAGGTCGACGGTTCGAGCCCGTTCCGGGTCGCCATTTTTGCTTCTGTAGCTCCGACCGGAAGCACCATTTGCGGATGTAGCTCATCTGGTAGAGCGCCACCTTGCCAAGGTGGAGGTAGCGGGTTCGAGCCCCGTCATCCGCTCCATGTAGTGCCCTTGTTCAGCGGAACGAGGGCATTTACTTCAATTATATCATCTGCGGATGTAGCTCATCCGGTAGAGCGCCACCTTCCCAAGGTGGATGTGGCGGGTTCGAGTCCCGTCATCCGCTCCAGTAAAGTGCTTGCAATCTTTAAATTGTGAGCACTTTTCTTTTTATAAACATTTTTCACGGGACTCGAAGTCGGAGCGGCACAGAGAAACAGTCCGGTGGACTGTTTCGACCGCGAATGACCGAGCCGCGCAGTTCGCGCCGCGAGTCGAGCTGAGGCGGTTGTACCGAAAGAGAATCTGTAACAGTTCGTGATGGCTTCTCTTTTGTCGTTTTTTCAGATCGAACGTACGGTGTGCGGCGAAATCGAGGTTGCGACATCTTCTCTTCCAAAAAGTCTGCGGTGTGCGGCCTTGACTGTTTTAACGTTGCTTTTCCGGCGTTTCAGACGGTTTCCTTGCTCGTTCCGCACCCGTTTTTGTACCCCGCCCGGCATTGCCTTTTTGCGCCGAAAACGGGGGCTGCAGCGATATCGCAAAACAGCATGACCTCTTTTACGCTTCTGCTTTGCCGGGCGGTATCAGCCAAAAACGCCGCAAAGAAAGGACGCTGCCGATCAGGGCAGCGTCCTTTGTGGTTTGTTTGTGGATTGCCTGTCAGCCGAATCAGCCGATGTGCAGCAGACGCCGCACCAAACGCAGGAACCAGTTGATGATCTTGCGCAGGAAGCGGAAGATCGGTTCCAGGAACGAGGGAACCTTGCGCATATATCTGCCGCAGTTGTCGCAAAGCTTGTCGTTGTCTTCGTCAACGTGGCCGATCGCAGCCTTTATCACATCCGTCTTTTTCGTGCCGCAAATGGAGCAGGTGTAGATATCCGCTTCATCTTCGGTGCAGGTGCCGTTCTGATGGACCGGTTCGCCGTAATCGTGCGCGCCATCGTGGACAAATTTGCCGTCCTGCGTAAACGCATACATCTTGCCGTCGATTTCGGCGTTATTTGTGACCATATAACCGGTTTCGGGATTGAAGTAGTAGGTGGCGCCGTCAATCTCCTGCCAGCCGAGCTGCGGATCCTGACCCCAGTAGTACTTTGTGTTGCCGTCTTCTTCCACAAATGCACCCTTCAGCAGCCGTCCGTCTTTTGCAAACTCATAGGTGACTTCCTGACCGGTATAGATCAGGATGGTCGCTTTGCCGGTGTACATCTTACCCGGGGTTTCACTGTTGGAGGTGAAGAAGTAGGTGTCGCCGTCGATTTCGTTCCAGCCGACCAGATAATCCGCACCGCGATAGCAGCGGGTGTAGCCTTCGGGTGTCTGCACAAACGCGCCGCCGACCTGTTTGCCGGATTCGTCAAAGGTGTAGGGGATGCCGTTGATCTCCTGCTTGCCGGCGGGAACGGTCAGACCGTTTTCGTCGAAGTAGTAGACATCGGATTCATAGTTGAGCCAACCGACCTGCGAGGTGCCGTTGATGAAGTAGCGGTTCTTGCCGGTCGCTTCGTCGGCTGCAAAGCCGGTGTAGTTGCCGAGCGGTTCCGTGTGGCCGCAAACCGAACAGGTCAGATAGCCTTCTTCGCTGTAGGCGTAGGTGTGGCCGTCGGTCACGCAGGGCGTGGTGGCTTCCTTCGTGTAGCTGTCAATGACTTCACCGTTCAGTTCATGGGTGAGAACAGTGAATTTCTTGTCGTCAGCCTGGCAGGTCAGATAGATGCCGTCGAAATTCTGGGTTGCGATCTCGAAATCAAAGCCGGTGTCCTGCACGGGATAGGACTTTGCGCCGGTGGAACCGCAGATGTAATAGGTGATGCCATTTTCTTCGTCAACTGCACCGTTCAGCAGCGGCTTGGTGCGCGCATAAGAGTGGTCGTGGCCGGAGAAGACGAAGTCGATGCCTGCTGCTTCTGCAGCCGCCGGAACCCGTTCGTTGATCGGTTCGTTGCCGCCTGCGGTGTGGGTGTAATATGGCGGCTGGTGGATCGTCAGAACCTTCCACTGGCAGGTCGATTTTGCGGCGTCTTCCTTCAGCCATTCGAGTGCGGCCTCCAGTTTGGCCATGTCGGTGGTATAGGCGATCGTTGCAACATAGACGTTGCCGTATTCCACCGAATAGTGCGATTCGTCTTCGACGTTATAGATCAGCTTTGCACTGGTGCCTTCGGGATCGCTCATGTATTCGTGGTTGCCGAACACATGCATAATATCCACAGACTTCAGATAGTCGTTGCTGAACATATCAAGCAGATCGACCCAGTCACCGTAGACGTTGGCAACTTCGATGGCGTCGCCGGTCTGAATGCCAAAGCTGTAATCGTTTTCGTCTGCCTTCAGATTGCCCAGAATGGTATCGAAGTTGGTCTTTTCCACCGCCTGCGCGTCGCCGATGACAAAGAAGCTGGTCGGTGCGCCCTTGCGGGTGGTCTTAAACGTGTTGATGGGTGAGAAGGCATTGCCGTCGCCGACTCTGTAAACATACTCTGTATCGGCCTTCAAACCGGTTAGCGTAATGCTGTTGACGCGCACAGCGTAGTTGTTGTCGTTGTTGGAAGCACCGAGGAACTGGTGCAGGGTCGATTTACCTTCATCGATAGTGAAGGCTTTGTTGCCCTTGGCGTCATAAGCAGATTTTTCCGCATACATGATTTCCGCGACCGCGTCGGTGGCAGCCGGGTTGGACAGCCAGGAGATATTCTCTTCCGAGGTGGAATCCTGAACCGCGTTTGTCATAATGTACTGCGGTTTGCCGTTGGTGTTGAGCGCGGTGGCCGTGCTCTTGCCGGAAACCTTAAAGGTGAGGGCGGAACCGACGTTTGCCTGCAGGATGAAGGTGCTGGGCGCTTCGGTGAATTTTGTGGTAACAAGCTTGCCGTCGGCGTCGGTGGTGCCAATCGGTTCGCTGTCAAACCCGCCGGTGGATTTGCGCGTCAGGCTGTTGACCTGTGCGTCTGCCACCGGATTGCCGTCGGTGTCCTTCACATAGATCACGCCGTCAAAGCCGACGACCATCGGATCATAGGAGACCACGTACTGCGCCGCGACCGGAACCGCTTTCTGGTTGGCGGAGAAGCCGCCCACAAAGTTGTCGCCGAAGCTGCCCGGAACCGCTTTCTGGTTGGCGGAGAAGCCGCCCACAAAGTTGTCGCCGAAGCTGCCAGCAAAGACCGCGCTGCCGGAAGGCACAGCGTAGGTGAAGGTTTTGCCTTCATCCAGAGTTGACGGAATGTCAAAGGTCAGCGTGGCGATCGTGTCACCGGACACCTCGCCGATCTTTTCAGCGCTCAGGGTGATTGCTTTGGTTTTGGAGTCATAGCTGTATGTGCCGGTGAAGCCGTCGGCAAACGTTACGGTATAATCCGGGAAGTCAGCGTCAATTCTGATTTCTGTGCTGAGGCTTTCCACCGCGGCAGCGTCCTCGGTTTTGAGTGCCAGCGAGAAGGTTTCGCCGAGGATCGGTTTTTCGTCCACGGATTCCAGTGCGATTGTTGGATAGGTCTTTTCACCGTTGACGATGAAGGTTCTGCTTTCCACGGTTTCGTTTCCGAAGCCGTCACGCACACGGACTTTCACGGTGTGCGGGCCGTTGGCAAGCTCCACGTCCTCCAGACGAATCGTTTCGTCGCCTTCCAGGATGAAGCAGTTGTCCTTATGGGTCATTTCCACACCGTCCACAAAGATGGCAACGGTGCTGGAATCTACGCCAGTGGTATACTTGTTCTGAACGTCGCCGTAGGTGGCACGGAAGCTGACCGTGTTGGAATCGACTTCCATGTTGTTGGTGATTTCGTTCAGGTTCGCTTCGATGGAATTAATGAACGGATTATCAATGTCATCAACATTTGTACCATAAACGAACTGAACATTATCAATGTAGATGGTGCCTTTTTGGCTGGCTTTTGGTAATTCGAGCCACTCCCCAGCCTCATTTTTGGTAAAGTAGCCCATTTTTGATCCGCTGACATACATCAAGCGAATCATTTCACCGCCCATTAAGTTGAACGGACCAGTCCATCCGACCAAAGGCGCTTCCACATACTTCCATCCCTGCCAATCGATGCCGCCGTTTACAACACCATTTTTACCAGATTCTTCCGTGAACGCAATGTTTGCAACAGTATTAGATCCATCATAAACACGGGAACGAACCCAAACATTCGGTGTCCCTTCCGGAGCATAAACCCACATACCGATTCCAGTAGGAACGCCTTCTACTTTTGAACTGGCCTCGTATGGACCGATACAGAAACCATCAGTTACAGCACCACATTTTGTAAAGTCAAAATCCACACGCAATGCTTTATTACCAAAACGAACCGGCTCGCCGGAACTGATATCAATAATACTGGTCGAGCCAGAAGCGCCTCTATTGAAGGTGGTTCCAACAAGTTTTGCATTTTCAACGTCATCCAGCAGATTGAAACCGCCATCCGGATTGCTGGTTGCCTTGGAGAAAATGTAATAGTCTTCTGCAAGTGTCACACTGCCGTCTTCATTTTGAATGTCCTCAAAATCAAGCATGACAGTCGGCAGACGGCCGATGATCATGTTGATCGAGCCGCTGACCGCCGGGTTATTCACATAGCTGGCGGTGATGGTGCCGTTGATGGTTTCTGACGGCGACGAAATGAAGGTCAGGCCGTTAAACGTGCCGAGTTTTTCATCGGAAAGCGTAAAAGCAATGTCTTTTGCGGTGTAAACAATATCACGATCCTGATATTTGACGGTCAGGCCGAGCGTACTTTCTTTTTCAAAACCGAGGCTCAGTTCTTCGTTTGCAAATCCGATATAATCCGGATGTGCGATCTCAATCGTAGTGGTGCCTTTGACGGCGCCGTTTGTCATATAGTTGACCGTGACGGTGCCGGTTTTCTCGTTGGCGGTAAACTTGCCGTCCGGCGTCATGGTGCCGAACGAGTCGTCGGCCAGCGCAAATGTGCCGTCTTCGGGCAGGGGTGCCGCTTCACCGGCGGAGTCCACGCCGACCGCGGAAAACTGCACTTCGGAGCCCGGGGTGTAGACCACGTTGTTCGGCGTCAGCGATGCATGGTCAAACACGCCGGAGGGTGTTGCCGTTGAGGTGATGAACAGAGACGAAGCAACCTTGCGTTCAATCGCATCGGACGGATTGTTTGCAAGCGCCAGATACTGCTGGCCCTCATATTTGGCAAGATAGGTGGAGGAGCCGCCGCCGTCCAGGTTCAGAACGTCCTTGCAGCCAAGATCCATCATAATCGTTGCGAGATCATAGTCGTCAAGGCTGTTGGAAACCGGATAGTTCCGGCCGTCGATTGCAACAACTACCAGCGAGCCGTCCTCTTTGATACCGACAGCAGTCTTCGGCGCGATATTGGAACCGTGATCGGTCGCCGGGCCGACACGATTGCCGTCCTGGACAATCATGTAAAAGCCGCTGATCGCTTCCTGCAACGTATCCAGCACGCCCTGCTTCAGCGAATTGCCGATGACGACCTGGCCGTCCTTCGTGATACCGAAATACGGTCTGCCAAGGCCGGCTTTATAGACTTTGCCGCCCATGACCAGACAGCCGGTCGGTTCGCCGGTGGACATATTGAAAATATCGGCGTTGAACGCGGCGACGATATTGGCGCCGGTTTTATCTTTGGCGGCTACCGCCTGGTCGCGCACGGTCTGCATTTTCCAGGTGCTGCCGTTGTAATCGGCATAGCCAGCCATAACGCCGGTTGTGGCGCCGGCCGACATATCGACTGAAACCGCATAGACGACCTCCTGCTGGGTACCGGTCTTTTTATGGTTGACAACGACACGATTTTCTTTAATACCCGGCGCAATTTTGTATTCCGTGTCGGAGATCTGATAGAAATCTCCGTTTGCTGCAAAGCCGCTTGCTGCGCCTGCCAACAGGGAGACGGAGGAGAGCAGCATCAGCGCGGTCAAAAACAGCGCCAAACTTTTTTTCGCAATTTGATTTCGCATGATAGTTGTTTCCTTTCGTTTTATTGTAATTTGCGCAGTTGCCCGCAGCATATTACATCTTTAATATTAGCACAATTTATTTTTTTCTGCAATTCATATTATCACGAAAAGCGGCACGTTTTTTTGGATAGTATGTGCAAAAGCTCCGGCTTGGTTTCAAAAGCCGGGCTGTGCCGCAAAAAGGGGATCTGCATTTGTTTCCGTTCGAAATCTTTTGCTTGACAACCGCGCCCGCGCATTATAAAATAAATGGGTATCGTACGCACAAAACGCGGCTTTGCAACGCGCGTTTTGCCGCCCGCCGCCCCGCATTTCCGGCGCATCGGCGGGACGGACAGCCGCTTTTCCATGGAGGTTTCTTATGAACAAACGCATCCTGTCGTTTCTTTTGGCTTTTTGTCTGCTGCTGTCGCCCTTTGGCGCCTATGCGCTCAGCGAGGGAACGGACGACGCGGTTGTCGCCGCTGCCGAAGACACGCAGACGCCGGCGACAGACGACGCGGCCCCAACGCCGCAGTGGACGGTTACCTATGACCCGAAACAGCAGAAAACGCCCGACGATCTGCCCGCGATTGCCTGCAAGGCGGCCTATGTTGCCGACCCTGCCAGCGGCAAGGTGTTCTTTGAAAAGAACGCGCACGAAAAGATGTACCCGGCCAGCACCACCAAGCTGCTCACGGCGCTGCTTGTGCTCGAACACTGCACGCCAGACGAGACCGCCAAAGTCTCAGCCGGCGCCGTCAGCCGCGTGCCGGCGGGCTATGTAACCGCCAACCTCAAAGCGGGGGAGACCCATACGATCCGCACCTTGCTGCAGGCGCTGCTGATCCCGAGCGCCAACGAAGCGGCGTTTGTGCTGGCGGAGCATGTCGGCGGCAGTGTCGAGGCGTTTGCCGCCATGTGCAACGAACGCGCGGCCGAACTCGGATGCGAAAATCTGCATTTTGTAAACCCGAACGGCATCCACGACAACGACCACTACTGCACGGCCTACGATCTGTTTCTGGTGGCAAAAGCGTGCCGAAAGTATGACCTGTTCAACGAGATCGTCACGATGAAAAGCGTTACCGTGCCGCCGACCGAGATCTATCCGGCCAACGACCGCATCTATCCAAACACCAACCAATTGCTGCTGCCGTCGTCCGGTTACTTTTTGAGCGACTGTACCGGTATCAAGACCGGCTATACACCACAGGCCGGCGAGTGCCTTGTGGCGTCGGCAAGCGATGAAAATCTCGACCTCATCAGCGTGGTGCTCGGCGGCAAACCCGGCGCCGGCCAGCGGTTTTCCGACAGCAAAAACCTGCTGACCTACGTCTATGATCGCTATGCCTATCGGCTGCTCGCCGACAAGACCGTGCCGCTCGCGCACAGGACCGTGAAAAAAGCGACCAAAAAGACGCAGGCGCTCGACGTGATTATGCAGACCGATCTGCGCGCGGTCGCGCCGAACGAAATCACACCCGACAACGTGCCGGCCGTGGTCGATCTGCCGGAAGAACTCAAGGCGCCGATCCGCAAAAACCAGGTGCTCGGCAAAGTGACCTACAGCGTGGACGGCTTCGTTTATACCACCGACCTGGTGGCGCTGCACGACGTTGTAAAAAAACCGTACTGGCTCTATAATCTGCTGGTCGTCTTTGCGCTGTTCGTGATCTTCGTTGCGGTGCGCACGGTGTATCTGAAGCAAAAACGCAAGCGCAAACGCAAAAGAAGATAATCCTAAAAAGTGACCTGCGGCGGCGGGTCACTTTTTATCGTCCGATTTCGCCTGAAAACGGACGATGCCGCACCCGGGGGTTCATGGTAGAATAAACGCGGACAGCCCCCCCAAAACCGGAAACGGAGGACAAGAGATATGAAAATTACATGGTACGGTACCGCGACGATCGGTCTCGACGACGGCAAAACCAAGCTGCTTTTTGACCCGTTCGTCAGGATGAACAAGCGCATCGAAACAACGCCGGTCGAAGGCTTTGCAGGCTTCGACGCGGTGCTGGTGACCCACGGCCACCTTGACCATATCTACAGCATTCCGGCGCTGACGCAGGTTGACAAAGCCGTATCGGTCTATTGCACCGAAACGCCGAAAGCGACTCTGCAAAAGCGCGGCGTCCCCGAAGACCGGCTCCGTTTGATCGCGCCGGGCGACACGCTGCAGTTTGGCGATTTTACGGTGAAGGTCTGGCCGTTTCGCCATATCGTGTTTGACCCGATCTATATTCTGACCGTGGTGCCGAAATGCGTGGTACAATTTCCGCGTCTGTTCTGGCAGGCGTATATGAACCGGCAGATGCCCGAAAACGGCGAGATCGTCGCCTATGAAATTACCCACGGCGGCAAAACGATCTTTCTCACCGGCTCGTTCCGCGACACGCCGGCGGTCACCTATCCCGAAAATGTGGATCTGCTGATCCTCGCCAACGGCGGCAGCGTATTTGTGCCGGAAAAGACGGCGGGCTTTTTGCAAAAATACCGGCCCAAAGCCGTGCTGGTCGACCATTTCGACAACGCCTTTCCGCCCGTGACCCGGACGGTCAGCGTCAAACGGCTGCAAAAACGGATTGCAAAAAACCATCCGGCCATGCGCTTCATCGTGCCGGAGATTTGTAAACCTATCGACTTCTGACGGCCGGGCAACCGGTCGTTTCCTTTTTGTGCTCTTGACAAACGGGCGGTTTTTCGGCATAATATAGATACTCTTTCAAAGCAGGTGACAACATGAAACTCGTGATCATTGACGGACAGGGCGGACGGCTCGGCAGCCTTTTGGTGGAAGCAATCCAAAAGGAGGCGCTGCCCGTGGATCCGCTTGTGATCGGTACCAACGCCATCGCCACAGCCGCGATGCTCAAGGCAGGCGCCAACCAGGGCGCAACCGGCGAAAACCCGGTGCTCGCGGCGTGCCGCGACGCGGACGTGATTGTCGGCGCCATCGGCATTTTGTCCGCGGATTCGCTGCTCGGCGAGATCACGCCGAACATGGCCGTTGCCGTGGGGCAAAGCAAAGCGCTCAAGCTGCTGCTGCCGCTGGGCCGGTGCAACAATCAGGTGATCGGCGTCAAAGACGCCACGATGAGCGAACTGGTCAAAGAAACGGTCGAGCGGCTCAAAACGCTGCTTTGAAACCAACGTGCCGTCCAAGGCGGCACAGCATCGTTCCAGACGATCGAACAAGCGAAAGGACGGATGCTTTATGAAATCCAAACGAGATCAAAACTTATTCCGGCTCGTGCTTGCCGCGCTGATGCTGGCGTTCTGCATGGTGCTGCCGTTTTTGACCGGTCAGGTGCAGCAGATTGCCAACAAGGTGTCGCTGATGCATCTGCCGGTGATGCTGGCGGGCTATTTCTGCGGCCCGTGGTACGGCCTTGCAATCGGCGTCATCGCGCCGCTGATGCGCTCGGTGCTGTTCCACATGCCGGCGTTGTTCCCCAACGCCATCGGTATGGCGTTTGAATTGGGCACCTACGGGCTTGTGACCGGTCTTTTGTACCGGCTGCTGCCGAAAAAGCCGGGCTATCTGTATGTCTCGCTTCTTGGCGCGATGCTGCTCGGCCGTCTGGTGTGGGGGGTGTCGCGTACCGCGCTGGCCGGACTCGGCGGCGACCCGTTTACGCTCAAGCTGTTTCTCACCAACGGTTTTGTCAACGCCGTGCCGGCGGTGGCGCTGCAGATTGTTGTGATCCCGGTGCTGGTGATGGCGGTCTACCGCGCGTTCCCGTCGCTGCGCCCGCAGGACAAACGAAGCCGGCCGGCCGATCCGCCGACGGACGATCAGGTATAACCAGCCGCCCCAAGGCGGCTTTTTGAAAGGATGAATCCCGATGGACAAATCGATTGTTTATTTTACAAAGACCATTACGCCCGCGTCGGTCAAAATGCTGTATGACACGGTCGGCGCCGCTTTGACGGGCAAAATCGCCGTCAAGCTCCACTCCGGCGAACAGGGCAACCAAAACTTTTTGCCGCCCGATTTTTGGAAAACGATGATCGACAGCATCGGCGGCACAGTTGTGGAGTGCAACACCGCCTATGCCGGTGCGCGCAACACGAGCGCAAAGCACAAAAAGCTGCTGCACGACCACGGCTGGGATCAATACTTCACCGTGGATCTGATGGACGAGACCGGCCCCGACCTGGTGCTGCCGGTGGAAAACGGCCATGTGCTCAAAGAGGACTTTGTCGGCAAACATCTTGCCAATTACGATTCCCTGCTGGTGCTTTCGCATTTCAAGGGGCACCCGATGGGCGGCTTCGGCGGCGCGCTCAAACAGCTTTCGATCGGCTGCGCGTCGAGCAAGGGCAAGGCGTGGATCCACTCCGCCGGCAAAACGAAGGATCAGTACACCGTGTGGGACGATCTGCCGGCGCAGGACAAGTTTCTCGAAAGCATGGCGGACGCCGCAAGCGCGGTTGCGCGCTATTTCTCCGGCAAAGCGGTCTACATCAATGTGATGAAAAACCTGTCGGTCGACTGCGACTGCTGCGAAGTGGCGGAGGATCCCTGTATGGCCGACATCGGCGTGCTCGCGTCGCTCGACCCGGTTGCGATCGATCAGGCGTGCATCGACCTCGTCTACGCCGCCGGGGACGACCCCGGGCAGGCGCACTTTTTGGAGCGCGTGGAATCGCGCAACGGCATCCACACGATCGAAGCCGCCGCGGCGCTGGGCTTCGGCTCGCGCACCTACGAGCTTGTGTGCGTGGAGGAAGGGTAACAAAACAGAAGAACGCCCGCTGCAAATGCAGCGGGCGTTCGTTTTCGTTGGTTTTGTTCAGGTTGTGGTCTGCGCAGCGGCAGCTTCTACTTTGACGCGGATGGTTACACTGTCGTTGGTGGCGCTGTTGGTGAGGGTAACGGTTGTTTGGCCGGCTTTCAGTCCGGTCAGTTTCACTTGTCTGGCCGCACCGGAACCGGTAATCTCTGCCTGTACAACCGTCGGATCCGCGGCGGCGCAGGTTGCGTCGGCGTTGCCTTTTACAGTGAGATTGATCAAAGCAGGCTGCTGTGTTTTCACCGTGACGTCGCTTTGCGCAACGCTGATTGTCAGATCAACCGCCACCGTTTCAACAAGCTTGCAGCGTTTGCAGGTATGGGTTTTGGTGGTGCCGTTGATGACCCAGTCGCCGAAGTCGTGTCCTTTTGCGGCGATTTCGGTGACATCCTTTTTCGCGTTACAGTGCTTGCAATGGATGGATTGGCTGCCCTTTTCGGTGCAGGTCGCTTCCACGTCGACGGTGTAGGTCGTTCCAAAGTCATGCGGCTTCTTCTCGATCTTGGTCACTTCGGTTTTGGCGTCGCACTGTGGGTTTTTGCAATGCTTGGACTTGCTGCCTTCTTCGGCGCAGGTCGCTTCTTTGTCTGTGGTGAATTCCGTGCTGTATTCGTGTGCCTTTTTGGCAATTTTGGTCACTTCGGTTTTGGCGTCGCACTGTGGGTTTTTGCAATGTTTGGACTTGCTGCCTTCTTCTGTGCAGGTCGGCTCTTTATCTGTCGTAAACTCCGTGCTGTATTCGTGCGCCGTTTTTGCAATCGCCGTCACTTCGGTTTTGGCGTCGCAGTACTTGCAGTGTTTGGATTTGCTGCCTTCTTCTGTGCAGGTTGCTTGCTTGTCAACGGTGAACTCTGCGCTGTATTCGTGATCCGTGACCGGAATCGTTTCTATCTTCTGTGCGCCGCAGATCCGGCAAAGCTTGGTCTGCGAACCGGCTTCCTTACAAGTCGCTTCCTTCGTCACGGTTGGCACGCCGTAATCGTGCGGGGCTTTTTCCACCGGCTTGATATCGGTACGGGCGCCGCAGACCTTGCAGTGGCGCGACTGTTCGCCCTCCTGGCTGCAGGTCGACGCCTTGTCGATGGTGTATGCCTCGTCATAGTCGTGCGCGATGACCGGAATCTCACGCGTGGTGCCGGCAGCACCGCAGATGATGCAGTGGGTCGATTCCTTGCCCGGGGTGGTGCAGGTGGCGGCCTGATCCACGATATAGGCGTCGGAGAAGACGTGGTCGCAGCCGACAACGACGTTCAGCACAACGCTTTGCTTGCTGCCAGTGTCGGCAACGGTGACGGTCGTTTTGCCTTGCTTGAGACCGGTCAGCGTCACCACGGACTGATCCTTGACCCATGCGCCGCTCCACGAGCAGCGGACGACCGACGGCTGCGCGGCGGTGAGCGCGATCTGGGAGCCGGCGGATTCGGTCAGCGTGATGTTTTTTACTTCACCCGGCGCGAGCGAAACCGTGGTTGCGGAGGCCGAAAGCGGTTTTGCCGCGGGCTTCGGCTGGGGCTTGGGCTGCACGGTGATCTTGATCTTCACTTTGTCGTTCGTCACGGTGTTGGTGATGGTGGCCGTTGTGGTGCCGGCCTTTTTGCCGGTAAATTTGATCGCGATCTTGTTGCCGTTCCAATCGCCGAATTTATACGACACTAAAGAGGGCTTGCCGATCTTGCACGCCACGTCGCCGTCGGCGGCATAGAGCTTGAGCGTTGCTTTTTTGTACTTGCCTGCAACGATGGTGGCGCTCTTGATCGACGCGATCAGCGCGGGCTTGACGGTCACTTTGCAGGTGAGCGTTTTGCCGGCCACCTTGGCTCTGATCTTGACCGTGCCGGCCTTTTTGGCGGTGACAACGCCTTTTTTGACGGTGGCGATTTTTTTGTCGGCGGTGCTCCAGGTCACAGCCTTTTTGGTGCCGGTCACCTTCAGCTTCAGCTTTCTGCCGTTAAACATGGACGCTTTGGTCTTGTTCAGTTTGATCGTGGTTTTCGTGCTGCCGGCGGTGGCGGCTTCGGCCTGCATGACAAACGATGCCGGTGCGGCAACGGAGAACATCATGACAAGGCAAAGCAGCAGCGCAAACAGACGACTGGACGTTTTCATAGCGGGGTTCCTCCTTTTTCGCGGGACACAGAAAACGAACGTCTATGCCCGATATAATATTATCATAGCATATTGCGGCGTGAAAAGCAAGAGGCGAAGCGTCTTCATTATCGCCACTCATTCCTTTATTCTATGATTCAGTTGCAAAACAGATTATAGACCATCAGACATGAAAGCAGTAAAAAAAGAATGGCAACAACTTCCCCAACAATCACCGGAAATTGATACTTTGCAGTAAAACGATTGTACTCGTTCATGATCGTGACTATCAGGGAAATAATCAAAATCTGCAGATTGCGGAACAGTTTTTGTATATGAGCAACACTGCACTTGGGTTTCCAATTCATTTTTCATCCGCCTTTTCCTTGTTTTGCACTTATATAGGTGCAAAATGATTATAATACACGGATATACTATTGTCAAGAGCTTTGCTCCGAAACGAGTGCAAGGGCGGCGAAGAAATGAATGTGCAAACAGAAAAACGAGTCGGACGCAATATTCGAGCAATCCGGGAAGCGGCGGGGTTGACGCAGGAACAATTAGCTGCAAAGCTGCAGACGCACGGTTGTGATATTACGCGCAGTGCTCTGGCAAAGATTGAAGTCGGACAACGGCATTTGTATCCGGACGAGATTATCCTTTTGCATGAAATCCTGCAAGTTCCGTATGAGAAGATATTTGTCTGACGTTTTGAAACATAAAAAAGCCATCGGATATGCTCTGAACTGACCCCAAAAAGTTGGACAAAGATAAAAAGGCAACTTTGTGAGAATTGAATATTAAGCAGCTAAAATGGCTTGAGATCTGTGTTGAGCAGGTGAGCAGGTGTCAGGCCATTTAGTTTTAGCTTGATTCTGCGATTATTGTAGTAATCCATGTAATCTTCCAATTCCGTACGGAATTGGTCGAGAGAGTCAAAGTCTTGCAGATACAGGAGTTCAGTTTTTAACAAGCCGAAGAAGTTTTCCATTACTGCATTGTCAAGACAGTTTCCTTTGCGACTCATGCTCTGTCTGATTCCCTTGTCTTTTAACATCTTCTGATATTGTTTATGCTGATAATGCCAGCCTTGATCTGAATGAAGGATTAGATTAGTTCCGTCAGGAATCTTCTCAAATGCTTGTTTCAGCATCTCTGTTACCATGCTAAGGAAAGGTCTTTCGTAAATCGTGTAAGACACAATATCACCACTGTGCAAATCCAGGATCGGTGAAAGATACAGCTTTTGTCCGAATAGGCTGAACTC
>CACWJV010000053.1 GCA_902761265.1 Oscillospiraceae bacterium
GGCTGGTGCAGCAGGGCGGTGTGTCGCTCAACGACGCAAAGGTCACCGACCCGATGCTGGTTTTGTCCGCCGCCGATTTTGAAAAAGGCTATGCCGTAGTCAAAAAAGGCAAAAAAGTCTTCCATAAGATCACGGTGGCATAAGATGTATTTTCTCGGCATCGGCACCGTCGTCAACTGCGGCGCGGTGGTGCTCGGCGGTGTGGGCGGTCTGCTGCTGCGGCGGGTGCTCAAAACGCGTATCTGCGATACCGTGACGCAGGCGATGGGGCTTGCGGTGGTATTTATCGGCGCGGCCGGCGCACTTTCGCGCTTTCAGGATCTGCGCGGCACTGCCCACGAAACGACCCATATTCTTTTGATGGTGCTTTCGCTTGCGCTCGGCGCCGCCGTTGGCGAAGCGATCAATATTCAGGCGCTCACGGAGCGCTTCGGCGCGTTTTTGCGCCGCAAAGTCAAAAGCGAAAAGGATCCGCAGTTTTTAGACGGCTTCGTTTCGGCCTCGCTGACGATCTGCGTGGGCGCCATGGCGGTGATGGGGCCGCTGCTCGACGCGCTGCAAAAGGATCCGTCCACACTGTATACCAAAGCGGTGCTCGACCTCGTTATCATTCTTGTGATGGCGGCGGCGATGGGCAAGGGCGTGGTGTTTTCCGCGCTGCCGCTGGTGGCGCTGCAAGGCTCGCTGACGCTTTTGGCGCATTGGATCGAGCCGTTTTTGACCGACCTTGCGGTCACCAATATCAGTTTCGTCGGTTCGATGCTGATTTTCTGCGTGGGTCTCAATCTGATGGTGAAAACCAAAATCCGCGTTGCCAATATGCTGCCTGCGCTGCTCTTTACGGCGGCAAGCAGCTTTATCCCGTTATCATAAACAATACAAAGGAGAAGGACGATGAGCGAAAAGACGATCTATACGGTTGCAACAGCCCATCTGGATACGATCTGGAACTGGAGCTTTGAAACGACCGTAAAGGACTATCTGCCAAAAACGCTGGAAAAAAACTTTGAGCTGTTTCGCAAATACCCGGGCTACCGCTTCAATTTCGAAGGCGCCTACCGCTATGCCCTGATGGAGGAATACTACCCCGAACAGTTCCGCCAACTCAAACAGGCTGTGGCCGACGGCCGCTGGAATGTGACCGGCTCCGCGTGGGAAAACGGCGATTGCAATATCCCGTCGCCCGAAGCGCTGTTTCGCAATTTCCTTTACGGCAACGGCTATTTTCAAAAGACCTTCGGCAAAACGAGCAAAGACGTCTTTTTGCCCGACTGCTTCGGCTTCGGCTATGCGCTGCCGTCGGTTGCGCAGCACAGCAATCTTTTGGGCTTCACAACGCAAAAGCTCAGTTGGGGCAGCGCCTACGGGATCCCGTTTGACATCGGCAAATGGTACGGCGTCAACGGCAAACCGATCTTTGCGTGTCTCAATATGGGCAACTACGTCCATGTGTTTTCCAAGATTCGCGGCTACGACTTTGTGCAAAAGAAGCTGAAAAGCAACGAGGCGTTCGGTCTGAACGCGACCGCCGTCTATCACGGCGTTGGCGACCGCGGCGGCGCACCGCTCGAATTGTCGGTCAAAACGCTGCAAAAAGAGATGGACGAAAACAAAATCAATCCGGTCGAAGTCCGCGCCGCGGCTTCGGACGAGATCTACCGCGATTTAGAGCAGGACAAAAAGACCGCTGCGCGTCTGCCGCAGTGGCACAATGAGCTGCTGATGACGAACCACGGCGCCGGCTGTTATACCTCGCGCGCCATCTCAAAACGCTGGAACGCGAGAAACGAAGTGCTCGCCAATATGGCGGAGCGTGCCGCCGTCAGCGCAAGACTGCTCGGCACTCTGCCGTATCCGCAAACCACGCTTGACACCGCGTGGAAACGCGTGATCGCGCATCAGTTCCATGACGATCTGACCGGCACGGCGCTGCAAGCGGAATACCGCCGCTCGTGGAACGACTATGTGCAGTCGATGAACCAGTTCTCCGACGTGTTTGCGTCCTCTGCCGAAGCGGTGCTGAAAAATATGGATTCTTCGTTCTGCAAAGGCACGCCCGTTGCCGTTTGGAACAGCCAGGACTTTCCGGTACAGCGCGTCGTGACCTTCCCGTGTGACAAGGATTGTATCCGCGTGTTCGACGATCAGGGCGTGGAAGTGCCGTCGCAGACCTTCATAAACGAAACCGGCGAACAAACCGCCGCGATCTATTGTAAAGTGCCGTCCTGCGGCTGCCGTGTGTTTGACGTGCGTGCGGGCAAAACGCCCTACAGCGACGACGAACCGGTCATGTCCGCCGCCGCGGATAAACTCGAAAACGAGCGTGTGATCGTCCGGCTTGACCAAAACGGCGACGTGTGCTCGATCTATGACAAGACCGTGGGACAGCAACTTTTGCGCCAGCCGGTCACCTTTGATCTTTTGCGCGACGACGGCGTGCGCAGCTATCCTGCGTGGGAAATGACCTACGACGACGTGATGGCGCCTGTGGCGGCCCGCCCGCAAAAGGTATCGGCCACGCTGCTTTACAGCGGCCCGTGCATCGCCGCGCTGCGGCTCAAAAAGCGCTACGGACAGTCGACCTTTGACACCGTCGTCACCGTTGTGCGCGGCACCAAGGTCGTCTCGTTCCAAAACGAGATCGACTGGCACGAACACAGTACGATGTGCAAGGTGCGCTTCCCGCTGAGTGTGGAAAACGACACGGCGCGCTACGACCTCGGTCTCGGCGCGATCGACCGCGCCACCAACACGCGTCAGCTTTTCGAAGTGCCGGCGCAGCAGTGGGCCGCCATCCGCGACCGTTCGGGCGCCTACGGCGTTGGCATTCTTTCCGACAGCAAACGCGGCTGGGACAAGCCCGACGCGTTTACGCTGCGTCTGACGGCGCTGCACACCCCGAAATACTCGTTCCGTCCCGACAGTATGCAAAACCAGCTCGACCAGGGTCTCAACCGGTTCGGCTTTGCGATTTGCTCGTTTGCGGAGGATAATTATACGTCGCTCGACAAACGCGCCCGCCAGTTTTGCACGCCGCTTGCCGCGTTCTCTCTGGGACGTCACAAGGGCGCGCTCGGCACGCGGTTCAGTTTGCTTTCCTGCTCCAACGACAGCGTGGTTGTCCGCGCGGTAAAACAGGCGCAGGATTCCGACGAGATCGTCGTGCGCGTCAATGAGATCGCCGGCAAAAAGCAGGAGCGCGTCACGCTGCGGTTCTTCGAACCGGTTGTTTCTGCGCGCGAAATCTATGCGAGCGAAGAGACCATGGGCGTCTGCCCTGTGGAGGACGGCGCGATTACATTCGATCTAGACCCGTTCGACGTGCGCTCGTTTGCGCTTTCCTTCCCGGAAAAGCCGGCGCATCCGGTCAAAAGCAAGCCGGCCGTTTTGCCGCTCAACACCTTTGTGCTCACAACGAACGACAAGCGATCCGACGCGTTTTTGCCGATGCTCGATTTCTCTCTCCCCGGGGAGCTGATGCCCGGCGAAGTGCTTTCGGGCGGTTTCAGGTTCGAACTGAACAACGCTTGCAATACGCCCAACGCGCTGCTTTGCAACGGCCAGACGCTGGACGTGCCGGCGGGCGCCAAAGCGTTTTGCTTCATCGGCTGTGCGCTGGGCGCAGATAAAACCTATACGTTCAAAGCCGACGACGCCGAAATCGGCTGCAAGGTGCAAAACCTTTTGGAGCCGATCGGCAAATGGGATCTGACCGATCTGGGCGAATCCGCCGCCATCAAACGCGATCCGCTGGCGTTTTCGCTGACCCATACCCACGGCAGAGACGGCGACAATGTGGGGCAGCAGACCTGTTTCTTCCGCTGCGAAGTGCCGCTCGACAAGGCCAAAACGCTCACGATGCCGGTGCACTCCGATCTGCTGTTGCTTTCGGCTGTATTCAAAACGGAAGCGCAGCGCGCCGTTCTTTTGACAACGCTGTACGACAAAGTGCAGCCGCGCGAGATCGTGAAAGAAGCCTATAGCGGAGAGTCTGTGGCCTACCGCGCCGAAAAGCTGCGCTCGCTCTGGCGCCGGTTCTTTTAAGCGACTTGCGGCTTTTGCCTGATTGCTTCTTGTAAAATCCAAAGCCGTGTGCTACAATAAATGCATCAAACGCGCGAGGAGGGTTTTTATGAAAACAAAAAAAGAAAATCAAACGCTGACCGTGCTGCTTTGCTGCGGCTGCGGCGTCGTCGCGGCGCTGCTGCACTGGCTGATCCCGACAAGGATTCTGATGGGCAACGCGCTCGAATATACGGCTGCCGCTGTGGCGGCGGTGCTGTCGCTCGGGGCGCTAGGGCTGTTCGTCTTCGGCTTTGTGGTGCCGCTTTTACAACAGAAAAAGGGCCTTTGCGGCGGCAGCGTATTCTATATGCCCACGCTTTGCTGGACGGTGCTCGGACTGCTGTTCGGCGCTGCGGCCACAACCGCAAAACTGATTCGCGCGCTGTTTTACGGCTTTGTGCCGGTCCAGACGGAAGGGCTCGCGTGGAGCTTTTCCGTGCTTACACTTGTCAATGTTCCTGTGCTGGTGTGTTTTGCCGTGCTGTTTTTGCGCGAGCAAAAGGCACAGCGCAAATAAGCAAAAAAGGGGTTCGAGGTTATGGAAAAAGAAAAACGCATTTATACCATCGCGACGGCGCATCTCGATACGGTTTGGAACTGGGATTTCGAGCATGTGCTGGATGTCTGTTTGCCCAACACGCTGCACGACAACTTCCGGCTGTTCAGCCAGTACCCCGATTATCGCTTCAATTTCGAGGGCGCGTACCGGTATGAGCTGTTCCGCGAATACTATCCCGAGGACTATGAAACGCTGAAAGGCTATATCGCCGACGGCCGCTGGAACGTGACCGGCTCGGCGTGGGAAAACGGCGACGTCAATGTGCCGTCCCCGGAGCAGATGTTCCGCAATATTCTTTACGGCAACCGCTATTTCCGGCAGGAATTCGGCAAACAGAGCAACGACATCTATCTGCCCGACTGCTTCGGCTTCGGCTGGGCGCTGCCGAGCATTGCCGCGAATGCGGGCCTCAAGGGCTTTTCCACCCAAAAGCTGAGCTGGGGCAGCGCCTACGGGATCCCGTTCGATATCGGCCGCTGGGAGGGCCCCGACGGCAAAAAGATCTTTGTTTCGCTCGACCCGAAAAGCTATTGTACAACCTTCCGGAAAATCCGCGACAGCAAAGAATTGCTGCCGAAGCTTAAAAAGAACGAAAAGAAATACGATCTCCCGTGGACGATGGGTTACCACGGCGTTGGAGACGTCGGTGGCGCGCCGAAGGAAGAGTCGGTAAAAACGCTGGAAGCCGAGATGGCGCAAAACGACGAAAGCGACGTGAAAGTGCTTGCCTCCTCACCGACGGAATTCTTTAACGACCTTGCCGCGCTGCCGCAGGAAGAACAGGACAAGCTGCCCGGCTGGAACAGCGAACTGCTGATGACCAACCACGGCGTCGGTTCCTATACCTCGCGTGCATTTTCCAAACGGATGAACCGCAAAAACGAGGAACTCGGCGACATGGCCGAAAAGGCGGGCGTGATCGCGTCGGCCGTTTGCGGCGCAAAATATCCGAAGACCGCGCTCGACGACGCGTGGAAAAAGACGATTGCCCACACCTTCCACGACGACATCACCGGCACCAGCGTGGAGCGTGTCTATAAACGTTCGTGGAACGATCTTGTGATCGCGGCCAACCGCTTTGCCGGCGCGTTTGAAGGCGCCAGCGCCGAGATTGTCAAAAACATGGACACCTCGTGGACCAAGGGCATCGCCGTGGTTGTTGCAAACTCTTTGGAACAGCCGCGTATGGAGCCGGTGGATCTTACGGTTCCGGCCAAGGGCTACCGCTGTGTGCGTGTCTATGACAACCAGGGCAAAGAGGTGCCCTCGCAGGTCAACTACGCCGACGAATCCGTCATCAAGCTGTGCTTTTGCGCCACAGTGGACGCGCTGGGCTACAAGGTCTACGACGTGCTTTATTCCTTTGAGCCCTGCCGGCTCAATACCGGCGTGCGCTGCGGCGGCAATATCATCGAAAACTACAAGTATATCGTCTCGGTCAATCAAAAGGGCGATATCTGCTCCGTGATCGACAAAACGCTCGGCGGCCGCGAGCTGTTGGAAAAACCGATCCGGTTTGAAATCAACAAATACGACGGCAACAAAGCCTATCCCGCGTGGGAGCTGACCAAAGACGAAGCCACGGGCTATCCGTGGGAATACGCCGAAAAGGGCGAAATCGAAGTGGAGGAGCAAGGCCCCGTGCGTGTGACGCTGCGGGTCAAGCAAACAGCCGGCAACTCCACGTTTACCTACCGCGTGTCGCTGTTTGCCGGCGGCCAGTGGGTCAGTGTGCAAAACGAGGTGGAGTGGCGTTCGTTCCGCCGACTGCTGCAAAACGGTTTCCATCTCAATGCCAAAGCGCCGCAGGCCACGTTTGACCTCGGCCTCGGCGTCATCCGCCGCCGTCCGGCCACCAAAAAGCTCTATGCCGTACCGGCGCAAAAATGGGCGGATCTGACCGACCAGCGCGGTGCGTTCGGCGTCAGCATCTTCTCCGATTCCAAATACGGCTGGGTGTTCAAGGATTCCCATTCGCTGCTGCTGACGGTTTTGCACACGCCGAAATACTACTACCGCGCCGACTCCGTGCAGGGCATGATGGATATGGGCCTCAACCGCTACGGCTATGCGCTCTATGCGCACAAGGGCGATTTTACCAACGGCACGCAGTTTTATGCGCGGGCGTTCCATCAGCCGCTGACGGCGTTTGTCACCAGCCGCCACCCGGGTTCGCTCGAAAGCGCGTTCGGCTTTGCCCAGCTCAACAACCCCGGCGTGATTTTGCGTGCGATGAAAAAGGCCGAAGACTCCGACGAAGTGATCGTGCGGTTTAACGAAGGCGCCGGCATGCACGCGGGCAACACCTATTTCACCCTCGGCACAGGCATTCTTGAAGCGCGCGAAGTCAACACCACGGAAGACCCGGTCGGCCCGGCGCAGGTTGTGGACGGCAATCTGGTGTTTGACCTCGAGCCGTTCGAAGTCAAGACCTTTGCGCTGACGCTGGCCCCGTGCAAACGCGCCGGCATCGGCAGCCAGCAGCCGCTCAGACTGCCGTATAACCTCGACATGATTACGTTCAACAAAAACCGCGGCGACACCTATATCCCGACGCTGAACGTCTCGGTGCCGGGCGAGCTGTTCCCGCAATCGATCGACTGCGCCGGCGTCCATTTTGAAACCGGCATGGCGTGGGCAGACAACAACGCTTTGATTTCCGCCGGCCAAACGCTTTCCGTCAACGGCACGCGGCTGTATTTCATCGGCGCGAGCCTGTACGGCGACAAGACCTATACGTTCCATGTGGACGACAAGCCGGTGGAGCTCAAGGTTCAATCGGTCAAAGAACGCGTCGGCGGCTGGGATCTTTATAACCTTGCTGAAACGGCGTTTATCAAAGGCGACCGCGTGGCGTGGGTTTGCACCCACACGCACGAAAACGACAAGGACAACCGCGGCGACGAGCTGTACTTCTTTCTGTACGCCCTCGATATCCGCGGCGCGTCGACGGTCACACTGCCCGACGACAACGGGCTGATGCTGCTCGCCGCAACGATCGTCACCGACGAGCGCGACGCGGCGCTGAACCGGCCGCTGCTGCCCCCGATGGAAAAGCGTCCCTTCGATTTCACGATGAGCCCGAAGGAAAAACGCCGCCACAACAAGCAGATGAAAAAGACGCGCAAGCCGCTCAACCAGTCATAAAAAAGAGAGGTACGGCCAGTCCGTACCTTTTTTGAAGGAGCATCTTTTATGGTTCATTCCAACTGCCACACCCACACTTTGTTTTGCGACGGCAAAAACAGCCCCGAAGGAATGGTGCGTGCCGCCGCGGAAAAGGGCTTTTCCTGCCTCGGCTTTTCGTTCCATTGTCCGATGACGCCCGACGCCGACTGGACGATCCGGCCGGAAACAATCGGCGATTACACCGCGGAGATCCGCCGCCTGCAAAGCGAGTATGCGGACAAACTCGAAATCCTCCACGGCGTGGAGCTCGACCGCGACTATTGCGGCGTGGATCCCGAATCGTTCGATTATACGATCGCCTCCGTCCATCAGCTCACCAAAGGCGACGAACACTTCGATGTGGACGCCACCGCCGAAACGTTGCAAACCTGCTGCAACCGGTTTTACGGCGGCGACTGGTGCGCCCTCGCGGCGGACTACTACGAGCGGCTGTCAACCTTTGTGATCGACGTCAAACCGACCGTGGTGGGACACTATGATCTGATTGAAAAATTCAACGAAAACGGCGCGCTGTTTGATTCTCTCGATCCGCGCTATCTTGCAATTGCAACAAAGCACATCGACCGGATTCTGGCGCACTGCCCGGACGTGTTGTTTGAAGTGAACACCGGCGCGATGTACCGCTGCGGCAAAGCGCAGCCCTATCCGGCGCCGCCGCTGCTGCGGTATCTTTGTGAAAAGGGAGCCAGGGTGATTGTGACGAGCGATTCCCACAACACCGATTCCTTGGACTTCGCGTTTGCCACCGCCCTGGAATGCATCCGCGCCGCGGGGTTCCGGGAAGTGTGGGAGCTGCGGCGGCGAAACGGAAAAGCGGTCATAGAAGCGACGGCACTGTAACGCGCAAAAGAAGGACGGAGGACACTTCAATGACACTGGAACTGCGAAGACCGACGGCCGCCTATGCCGAACAGGTGATGGTGCTCCGGGCGGAACTGCTCCGGAATCACGACGCCTTTGACGGATGCGCCGGGCTGGAAACGTGTGATACGTTTAAAGAATGGCTCAATTTTGAAACCCGCCTAAAACAAAAATACAAGGAGCAGTACGTCCCCTCCGAAGTATTCCTGGCGGTGCGTAAAAAGGATCAAAAGCTCGTCGGCATCATCGATTACCGCCATCCGCTGTCACCGTTTCAGCTGCAATACGGCGGGAATATCGGCTACAGCGTTGCACCGTCGGAACGGCGAAAAGGCTACGCCGGGGAGATGCTGCGATTGCTGCTTCCGATCTGCCGTTCCTGCGGAGAAGAAAAGGTGCTGCTTTGCTGCGACAAAGACAACATCGCCTCCAAACGGACAATCCTGAAAAACGGCGGTGTGTTGGAAAACGAAGTGCGCGACGATGTGGGGCTTACAAAAAGCGGCGTCATAGAACGCTTTTGGATCACCCTTTAACCGCAATACATAACGCCCGCAGCGAAAGCCGCGGGCGTTCGTTTTTCTATTCGGTTTCCGCTTCCATCGTTTCCAGCTCCTGCGAAAGGCTTTGCCACTGCTCCATCAGATCTTCCTGCTGCTTCGTGGTTTCCTCCATCTGCGTTGTGAGGGAGAGAATGCTTTCGTAGTCGGCGCTCGTTGCCGGGTCACCCAGCTTTTGCTGCAGCGTTTCGGCGGTTTGGTCAAGCTTGTCGATCTCCGCTTCCAGCCGGGAAATCTGGCCGCGCAACCGCCGCAGCCGGCTTTCGCGCTCCTTGCGACGCTGATAGTCGTTTTGCTTCGGCTCCTTCTTTTGCGGCTTTTCTTTTTCCTTGCGCCGCTGCATCTTTTCGTAAAAATCGTCGTAGTTGCCGATAAAGGATTCAAGCCCGTTTTCGTCCAGATGCAGCACCCTGGTCGCCAGCCGGTTGATGAAATAGCGGTCGTGCGACACAACGAGCATCGTGCCGTCAAAGGTGTCAAACGCCCGTTCGAGCGCTTCGCGCGAATGGATATCGAGGTGGTTGGTCGGCTCGTCAAGAATCAACAGATTTGCGCCCGAAAGCATCAGCTTGAGCAGCGCCACGCGCGCCTTTTCGCCGCCGGAGAGGGCGCTCATATCCTTGAACACGTCTTCGCCCTTGAACAAAAACGCGGCCAGTGCGCGCCGCACGTCCACTTCGTTCATCCGCCGGTAGCTGTCCCACACCTCGTCGAGCACCGTTTTGTCGGAGCTCAGCTCCGCCAGCGTCTGGTCGAAATACCCGATCTTGACGCCAACGCCGAGGGTGATCTTGCCGCTGTCACGCGTCATCTTGCCGAGGATCATTTTCAAAAGCGTCGATTTGCCGCAGCCGTTTTCGCCGGTGAGGAACACGCGTTCGCCGCGCTGCAAAAACAGATCGGCGTTCCCGAACAGCTTCTTTTCGCCGAAGGATTTGGAAAGCCCGGTACACATCAAAACGTCGTTGCCGCTTTGCAGCTCGGTTTTGAACGAAAAACGGATGGACTGCAGCTCTTTGTCGGGCGCAACCAGATCCTGTTCCAGCCGGTCAATGCTCTTTTGCTTGGACGCGATCGTCTTATAGTTGCGCTCGCGGTTAAAGCGTTTTTGCTGCTCAATGATCCCTTCGATGCGCTGGATCTCCTTGATCTTTGCAGTGTAGACGCGCTCCTCGGCTTTTTTGCGTTCCGCTTTGAGTTCGGTATAGCGCGTGTAGTTGCCGTTTGCGGTATAGAGCTTGCCGTTTTCCAATTCAAACGTGCGCGTGGTGACTTTGTCCAAAAAGTAGCGGTCGTGGGAGATCACGATCACAGCGCCCGGAAACGATTCAATAAACCCTTCGAGCCAGCCGATGGAC
>CACWJV010000054.1 GCA_902761265.1 Oscillospiraceae bacterium
TTCCGTCATCTTTTCCGTGGCCACCACGCCGCATCAGGTGCATTCCATCAACACCTTCATCGCGCAAAACGTGCGCGACGGCGGCGGACGGTTTACGGGGTTAGGCACCTTGCACCCCGATTCTGAAACGATGGAGGACGACGTAAAGGAGATCGTTTCGCTCGGACTCAAGGGCGTCAAGCTCCACCCTGACGTGCAGCAGTTCCCGATCGACGACGAACGCGGGCGGCTGATCTGCGAACTTTGCGCGAAGCACAAGCTGCCGCTGCTGCTGCACTGCGGCGACTACCGCTACGACTACTCCAATGTCAACCGGCTGATTCCCCTTTTGGAGGATTACCCCGATCTGTTGATGATCGGCGCGCATTTCGGCGGCTGGTCGGTCTGGGCGCAGGCGGCGGAAGCGCTGCACAAGTACCCGAACATTATGGTGGACGCCTCGTCGACGTTCCACTGGGTCAGCCGCGACACGGCGAAGCGCCTGATTTCGCTTTACGGCGCGGACCGCGTGCTCTTCGGCTCCGACTTCCCGATGTGGGACCCGAAGGACGAGATCGAATATCTCCTCTCGCTCGGGCTGCCGACGGAGGATCTGGAGAAGATCTTCTACAAGAACGCGCAGCAGTTGTTCAACATTGAGCTGTAAATCAAAAGCACGGTTGCCAAAACAGCAGCCGTGTTTTTCTTTGCCATGATTTTGCAAAGAAAACTTTGCAAAACCTCTTGACAAGTTTACTTGGCAGTGCTATAATCAAGATGCAAAGTAAACTTGGCAAAACAAAGGGAGGTATTCTCATGAATAAAGAAGAAATCCTGGCCATCAGCCAGAACGAAAACAAAGGGAAAGACGTGGCGGACGTGGAACTGTCGAAAACAGGCATCCGCGCCGGCTGGATCGTGACGGTCTGCCTGGCGGTCGCGGCCGCCGTGATCGACGGTGCGGTGTTCGGCCGGCCGGGGTTCGAGCTGCTCTTCGCGGTGGGGACCGGCCTTGCGGTCGTGTTTTTCTGGAAATACGCCAAAGCGAAAAAGCGCCATGAGCTGATCATCGCGCTTTGCTATACCGTCGCTTCCGTCGCCTGGCTCGTCGCGTGGATTTTGCAGATGTGCAACAGATGAGGGCTCACTATGAATGACGCGCTGGTATTAAAAAACAACCTGAAAGCGCTGCGCAGGGAGAAAGACCTCTCGCAGCAGGACCTCGCCGATCTGGTCGGCGTGTCGCGCAACACGATCAGCTCCATCGAAACCGGGCAGTTCTGCCCCACGGCCAAGCTGGCGCTGGTGCTCTGCATCGCGCTGGATCGGCCATTTGAAGACGTATTCTATTTCTAACTGTCGACTGTCGACTGATGACTTGGCAAAAAACGCTGCAAAGCGTTTTTTGCATTTTGGTTGTAACCTTTCCGCCTTCCCGTTCGTTTGATGAGTGAAAGGCCTTGAAACACACGGAGGATCCGCCGATGAGACCAGATACACAGGTGCTGTTTGAACGGTACCGCCAAAACGTCTATGCCGCCGCGTTCAGCGTTTGCCAAAACGCAGCCGACGCCGAAGATGTTTTGCAGGACACGTTTTTGCAGTATCACAAAACGAACAAAGATTATAAAGATGAGCAGCATATCCGCGCCTGGCTGCTGCGTGCGGCGCTGAGCCGCGCAACCGACGTTTGGCGCAAACGAAAACGCCGGCAGGAAGCGCCGCTCGACGACTACAGCGAAACGCTCGCGTTTCCGTCGCCGGAAAGCTCCTCGCTGTTCGACGCAGTGATGGCGCTGCCGGACAATTACCGCAGTGTGATCCATCTGTTCTACTACGAGGATTACACCGTCGCCGAGATTGCAAAGCTGTTGCATCTGTCGCAAAGCAATGTCAAAACGCGGCTGAGCCGCGGGCGAAATCTGCTCAAAGAAACACTGAAGGAGGACTGGAACGATGACGAATAAAGAAAGATACAAGGAAGCCTTCGGGGTCCTCCGACCGAAAACGGAACAATGGGAGGTTCAACCGATGAAGAACAATATCAGAACATTCAAAACCAAACGTATCCTTGCCGTTGCGGCTGTGGTGGTCATTCTCGCCGTTGCCGCGGTGGGCGTTTACGCCGCGGATGTGGGCGGCATTCAGACCACGCTGAAAACCTGGTTCCACGGCCAAGAAGTGGACGTCGACGTCAGCACCGGCGAAAACGGCGAATACAATTTCGAAATCAAAGACGAAAACGGCGACACTGCGCAGGAAGTAACTGCTGTGTTTGGCGGCGGCGGTGTTGAGATCGGGCTTTTCGGCAAGGAACGCACACTCAGCCCGCAGGAGGTGTTGGACGCGAACGTTCTCGACGTTACCAAGGAAGATGACGGCCGCATGATGCTTTATTATTACGACCAAAGCTATGATATCACCGATCTGTTTTCCGCAGACGGCAAATGCAAAGTTTGCCTTGCCGGCACCGGTGCAGACAGCGGCAAGACGATGTATGTTGAGATCGAACTGGACGATGATACCGACGGCTTTGGCTATTCCACCGACTTCCGCGCCCACGGCAGCAAAGACGCCTACACCCGGCTCGGCGAATAACGCAAAGCGAAAAACCGAACAACAAAAACAGCTCCCCCGGTCGCCTTTGGCGGGCAGGGGAGTTGCTATGTGGATGCGTTGATGCTGTGCATCCAGAGATCAGGTACGTGCGGAATGATCATGTAGCGGTCGGCCCTTGGCCGACTTGGTGGAAAACGATAGCAACAGCAGCCCGCGGGGCTGCCGCTACAAAATAATCATTCCAGCATCCGTTCCCGCAGCGTCAGCAAGATCGCCTTTTCCCGCCGGGAAACCTGCACCTGCGACATGCCGAGCCGTTCGGCGGTTTTGCTTTGGGTCAACCCCTCAAAATACCGCAGGCGAATGAGGGCGCTGTCGCGCGCGTTCAGCGTGTCGAGCACCGTCCGCAGCGACAAAAGATCGCACAGCGCACTGTCCGGCGGCGGCACCGGCACGTCGAGCTGCCGTTGCGCGTGTTCGTTGTCCGCCGTCAGCGACAAAACCGGCATCGACACCGTGATCAGCTGTGCCGCTTCTTCGGGTGGAACGCCGAGCCTTGCGGCCAGCTCGCCGACGGTCGGCTCGCGCTGCAGCTCGGTTTCCAGCGCGGCCTTTTCCTGCATGGCGCGGCGGGCTTTTTCCTTGAGTGTGCGGCCGACCTTTATTGCGCCGCCGTCGCGGAACACGCGCCGGATCTCGCCCAGAATCACCGGCACGGCGTAGGTGGAAAACGCAAATCCGCGCCCGGGGTCAAAGCCCTTTGCCGCCTTAACAAGCCCGACGCACCCGGCGGAATACAGCTCCTCATACTCGGCGCCGCGGCCGCGAAACCGGTTGGCGCAGGCGTGGACAAGGGCGAGATTCTCTGTGACAAGCGGCTCCCAGGCGTTATGTTCAGCCGCCATGCCGTTTGCCGCCGATGTATTTTTCAAGCGTCACCGTTGTGCCGGCGCCGGGCTTGGAGCGTACCGCCACGCGATCCATAAAGCTTTCCATCACGGCAAAGCCCAGCCCGGCGCGCTCGCCGGCCATTGTGGTAAACAGCGGCTGCCGTGCCTTGGCGATATCTGCGATCCCGACGCCCTTGTCGCGGATCCGCACGCGCACCGACGGCCGGTCGGTCAGCGTGGCGGTAATAAAAATGAGACCCATCTGTTCACGGTAGCCGTGGACTACGGCGTTGGTCACCGCTTCGCTCACGGCGGTTTTGATATCGCTCAGTTCCTCCACAGTCGGATCGAGCAGCGCAGCAAACGCCGCCAGCGCCGCGCGCGAAAAGCCTTCGTTGATGCTGCGCGATTCCACCGTCAGCTTCATTTCGTTGATCTTTTTCATTCAGATGACCTCCTTTTGCCTGAGTTCGCCCAGCCTGTCCAGCCCCGCGAGCTTCATCACTTTATACGCTCCGGGCGACAGGTTTTCCACCCGGATGCTGCCGCCGATGCTTTGCATCAGTTTGAAGCGGCCCATCACAAGGCCGATGCCGGAGCTGTCCATAAAGCTCACGCCGCCGAAGTCGAGCACAAGCGTTTTCGGCCGCCGCTGCGACACGGCATTGTCGATCGACACGCGCAGCAGCGACGCGGCGTGGTGATCCAGCTCGCCGTCAAAGAACACCCGGATCTCGCCGCTTTTATATTCCAGTTTTGCACTCATCCGATTCATCCTTTCCAAAACAGGTTCGCCGTCTATAGTACCCGACACGCGCCGCAAAGTTTGCCGAAGGAAGGCGAGAGGCAGGAGATATTTGCAAGACGCTTGCATTTTCAGATGAAGTGTGATAAAGTAATAATACGATTTGTTTGTTTTGGAGGAATCAAAATGAAAAAGATAAAGTCTGTTCTTGCTGTCCTGCTGACACTTGCGCTGATTGCTTCGCTGGCAAGCGTGGGGTCTGCCTTGGGCTTGGCAGAAGGAACTTGCGGTTTGGATGCAACGTGGCAGTTGAGCTTTTCAGGTACGCTCACGGTTAGTGGCAATGGAGAAGTCAATACCTATGGACAGGATGTCAATACAGATTTTAAAAAGTATAATTCAAAGATTAAATCAATTGTTATAAGCTCTGGTATTTCTGTTATCGGAGCAAACATCTTTCAAGGTTTAAACTCCTTAACTACAGTAAGGATGGGAGAAACCGTTGCCAAAATAGACAAATGTGCATTTGCAGATTGTCCGATTTTGTCCAACATCAAGTTTCCAACGGGGCTTGTTATTATTGGTGCTAACGCATTTAATAATTGTACTTCACTAAAAAGTATTGTCATACCTGAAAGTGTTTCAAGGCTTCGTGCTGCAGCGTTTGCAGGCTGCACTGGCTTACAAACAGTTGAAGTACAGAATAAACAATGTACATTTGAGTCTTCCGATATTTTTCCAAAGAATGCAACGATTGTGGGTTACAAAGGCTCTACTGCACAAACATATGCGGCAAATAACGGATTAGCTTTCAAGGTAATCGACGGTACCGCGACAGATGAACCGACAACTCCGACACAACCGACCACCCAGCCGACAACGTCGGCAACAACAGACAGCGGAAAATGTCCGCTGTGCGGTGAGGCACATAAAGGCTTTCCAGGTAGCCTGATTGGTGGTATCCACAGCTTTATTTATTGGCTGTTAATGCTCTTTGGTATGAAGAAGTAAGCCGATATACAAGTACTTGTGGTTGCTTGCGGCTAACCGTATTCATGACTTACTCAAAAAAACTTTCAAAAATTGTAAGAAAATCACGAAAAGGGCTTGACAGGTTTGGGGAAGATGTGATAAATTATTTGCATGAGGTTTAAAAACTTCAAATCTAACAAGGAGGAAAAGATAATGGAATACATTCATGCTGTTCTTGATCAGGTTCACGGTTTTGCTGGCGTGATCATTACTTTCTTCAAGGCGATTATCGATTTCAACTCTGTTGCAATCGATGCTGCCAGCGGCGCTGATGGTCTTGCTACCACGTATGAGTTGACTGAGGGTTCCACCCTTAAGCTGATCGATGTGATCAAAGGTCTGCTCAACAAATAATTGATCTTTACAAAGAAAAAGCTGGGCAACACCGGCTTTTTTCTTTTTGCATGAAAACAGAAAAGCCCTCCCCCTCGCGCCGCAGGCGCGGGATCATGGGGAGGGTGCGGGTCGCAGGTGGCAAAGAACACAGCGCCCGTAGTCGTCGGCTATTAGCCGACTGGGCGCGGTCAGATAGATACAAAAACCCGCCTGCTAGGCGGCGACTACGAACTGTAGCGGTCGCCCCGTGGGCGACTAGTAAAAACGGTAAAGTATCATAGCAGCCCGCGGGGCTGCCGCTACCCAGCACCCGTAGCCGTCGGCTGTCAGCCGACAGGGCGCGAAATAAAACCAACACACCCGATCGGAACCGTCCGACCGGGTGTGATTTTTTGTATTGTACCGCCTTTGGGCGGTGCTTTTTTTCTTCGCGGGAACGCGTTTCCGTTTGCTGCCGCGCAGGGCGCGTCACTGTGCACTGTGCACTACGCACGATGCACTCACTTCTCGCTGCCGAGCAGCTTGTCAAGATCGATGCCGAACAGCTTCGCCGCTTTGGGCGCGAGGGTGTAAACGGTGACGACCAAGCCGAGCAGCGCGGTGATCTTGCCGACAAGCTTTTTCACAGCGCCGACGCCTTTTTTGCCGCGCTTTGCTATTTTTTGTGCCTTTTGCACTTTCACGCGGGCGACGGCGGCTTTTTCGATGACAGGCTGCGCCTTGTCGCGCAACGGCTTTGCCGCGGCGGGGAGCATGGCGGCGGTTTTTTGCGCGGCCTTTTGCTGCAGCGCTTTGCCGTGTTTGTCGAGCAGTTTGCCGAGCAGCTTTTTCAATATATGTTTGATGATCTTGTTCATGCCGCGTCCTCCTCAGTCGATCGTGATGGTGTAGCCGCATTCCTCAAAATAGCGGATGAGGAAGGCCTTGTTCTGGCCGCGGTGCAGCCAGACGGTGGAAACCTGCTTGTCCTTGACAATCTGCTCGAGCAAATCCTTGTTGCGGTTGACCCAGGCGCGGTATTCGATGTCGGGCATAAAGACCACGCGGCCGCCTTTGTTTTCCATCGCAAGCCCTCCTTTTCGGAAAAAGAAAACCGCAACCGAAAGGGTTGCGGCTTTGTAACTGTGTCGGCATCGCCTTATCTTCCCGGGCCGCTTCCAGCCAAGTATTGTCAGCACTGATGAGCTTAACTGCCGTGTTCGGGATGGGAACGGGTGGACCCTCATCGCGATAGACACCGACTGCGCTGTGCCTTGCGCACTGCGTTTCAGTGATTGCTATTATAGCCATTCGTGTGTCGTTTGTCAACCCTTTTTTGCAAATTTTTTCAAAAACTTTTTGAAAGCGTTAAGCTGAGATTGCAAGAAGGCAAGAGGGGCAAATGTTAGAATTGCTGTCGACTGTTGCCTTTTACGTTTGGTTAAATCTCAATCTCCAATTCCACCGGACAATGATCCGATCCGAAAATGTCCGTGTGGATCTTTGCGTCCTTAATCTGTGGCGCCAGACGGTCCGACACCACAAAATAGTCGATACGCCAGCCCGCGTTGTTTTCGCGCGCGTGGAACCGGTAGCTCCACCACGAATAGGCGCCCGTCCGGTCTGGGTAGAGATAACGGAACGAATCGGTAAAGCCCGCAGCGAGCAGGTCGCTGAATTTTCCGCGCTCCTCGTCGGAAAAGCCGGCGTTGCCGCGGTTGGTTTTCGGGTTTTTGAGATCGATCTCCGCGTGCGCCACGTTGAGGTCGCCGCAAAGGATCACGGGCTTTGTTTGGTCAAGAGATCTGATATAGGCGCGGAAATCATCCTCCCACTGCATCCGGTAGTCGATGCGGCGCAGACCGTCCTGTGCGTTGGGCGTATAGCAGGTGATCAGATAAAACGCCGGGAATTCGAGCGTGATCAGCCGCCCTTCGGTGTCGTGCTGCGGCTTGTCCATCCCGTAAAAGACCGCGAGCGGCGCCTCTTTGGTAAAAACCGCTGTGCCGGAATAGCCCTTCTTTTCGGCGTAGTTCCAATAGCAATGGTAGCCCGCCGGGGAAAAATCGACCTGCCCGGGCTGGACTTTCGTTTCCTGCAAACAAAAGATGTCGGCGTCCAGCGCGGCAAAAGAGGCGGCAAAGTCTTTGTTCAAACAGGCACGGATGCCGTTGACGTTCCAACTGATCAAGCGTTTCATTTTTAAAATCCTCTCATATTTTCTACAAACTTTGTTGACAGTTGTATGCTATCATATTTTTCGGTGAATTGCAAGCGAAACCGGCCGCCGGGGCTGTCGGAAAGGTTGACAGCCGGGGCTTTTTTCGCTATAATATTCGTTATCATGGCTTTTTGTGCCTTAAACTCTATTTAAAGCAGGGATCCTATACTATCATTAGTATATTGGCGCCCGGAAAAGCCCAACATCCATTTTATTCCATTTCGCAGAAAGAGGTATTGCGGTATGAAAAAAAGATTTTTGACTCTCGCGCTCTGCGCAGTGATGCTGCTCTCGTCGCTGCCGGTGGTGCCGCTGTCGTTTGGCACGGCGATCACGGCGTCTGAGGCGAGCGTGACAACGCTCAAGAGCATCTATGACCAGATTCCGAAGAAGGATCAGTGGGGTCAGTTCATTGATTCCACCAGCCTTGCGAAGTTTTATGACGACGCCACGGCCATGCTTGCCGCGCCTGATACCTATACCCAGGCGAACGTCGACATGACTGCGACCAACCTGAAGGCCGCGTGGGAAGCGATCCGCTATCACACCACCGACGTCGTGGTCAGCCCGGCAAGCGCCAATGTGGGCGCGGGCGAAACGATTACGCTGACTGCAACGCTGCTGCCCGCCAAGGCAGGCGATCCCGTGCAGTGGATCACCAACGCGCCCGACGTGGCAACTGTAACCGGTTCGGGCGAAAACAACGCCACGGCCAAGGTGCAGGTGCATAAATACTCCGCGGCGGCCGTTACGATCACCGCGCTGTCCAACAACAAGAACGCGACCTGCACGCTGCATATCAACAACCCGCTCGGCGGCATCCGTCTGTCGAGCACGACGCTGAACGTGTTTAAGGGTCAGACCGTCACGCTGGAAGCCACGCCCTATGGCGCCGACCAGAGCGCCGGCATGTCCGACGCGGTGACCAGCACGCTGTGGACCACGAGCAACGCCTCGGTCGCCACGGTGTCCGACAACGGTCGTGTGACGGCGGTGGGCGAAGGCTATGCCACCATCAAAGTGACCATGATCGCCGGCGGCAAAACGCTGGAAGCGTCCTGCTCCGTTACGGTCAACAAGCCGACGCCGGTCACCACGCTCAAACCGCTCACCATCGTGGAGGGCGGCGATCTGCGGCTGTCGGTCGGCGCGTCCGATACTGTGCGTGTCAGCATTGCGCCGGCAAACGCCAGCATCAAGGAGCTTAACTGGTCGTCGTCCGATCCGTCCGTTGCGGCGGTTTCCGGCGTCACACTGTCCGGCAGCGAATCCAGCGCCAAGATCTCCGCGCTCAAAGAGGGCACGGCGATCATCACCTACAGCGCCACCGACGGCAGCGGTGTGTTCGGCTCGTTCAACGCCGTAGTCACGCCGGCTGTCAAATCTGTGACGATCTCTCCGGCCAAAGCCGTGGTCACCGTCGGCGATACCTCCGCCAAGCTGACCGCGAGCGTCACCCCGGCCGACGCCGGCAACCAGGTGCTCAACTGGAAGAGCGACAACACCAATATCTGCGAAGTGGACTATTCCGGTAAACTCAACCCGAAGATGATCGGTACCTGTACCATCACCGCCACCACCACCGATGGCACCGGTCTGTCCGGTTCGTGCTTTGTGCGCGTGGCCGATCCCGCAACTTCGGTCTCCATCGATAAAACCTCGCTTGCGCTCAAGGTTGGCGACGAGCCCGCTGCGCTCAAAGCGACCGTGCGCACCTCCGGCAGCATGACCTACGGCGAAGTGGAATGGACCAGCTCCAACACGAGCGTGGCAACGGTCGATAGCGACGGCCGCGTCACCGCTGTGCGTCCTGGCACCGCCACGATCAAAGCGACCGCGCTCGATGGCACCGACAAGGCTGCTGTCTGTACGGTGAGCGTCACCGCCGACCTCAAGCAGATTACGCTCCCGGCAAAAGAAGAAGTCAGCGTGGGCGGCAACCTGACGCTCAACCCGACGCTCGAGCCGTCGTTTGCGTCCGACAAGGCCGTCACCTGGACGTCGCTTGACAACACCGTTGCCAGCGTGAACGCGAGCGGCGTTGTCACCGGTAAAAAAGAGGGCAACACAGTCATCACCTGCGCCAGCAAGGCGAATCCCGCCGTCAAAGCGGACTGTGTGGTCTCCGTCATCATCCCCGTCAAGAGCATCACCCTTTCCAAATACAATCTGTCGATGGAAGCCGGCAAGAGCGAACTGCTGACTGCCACGATTTCACCCAAAGACGCGACCGACCAGAGCATCACCTGGCAGTCCTCCAATGAGTCCGTCGCCACCGTTTCGGCCGACGGCGAAGTGCGTGCCGTCCACGGCGGTTCGTGTACCATCACCTGTACCTCCAATTCCGGCAGCAAGACCGTGTCCTGCGCCGTGACCGTTACCGAACACGTCTCCGGCGTCTCCTTCCCGCAGGCACAGGAAAGCCTGTATGTGACCGAAACGCGCACGCTCAAGCCCGCCATCCGTCCCGAAACCGCCACAGATCACAGCATGCAGTGGACGTCGAGCAACGTCAATGTTGCCACCGTCAACGCTGTCGGAACGGTAACGGCGGTCAAGGCCGGCTCCGCGATCATCTCTGTGAAAACCAACGACGGCGGCTTCACCGACACGTGCACCATCAACGTGGTGCCGAAGGTGGACGTGACCGGCATCGATATCGCCAATAAGGCGGTCACGCTTTCGGCCGGTATGACCTACGGGATCAACGCCGAAGTCTTCCCGCACCACGCAAGCAACCAGACCGTCAAATGGACGACCAACGCGCCGAAGGTGGCCACGGTCAACGAGGACGGCGTTGTCACCGCGGTGGGCGCCGGCACGGCGGTTATCACCGCCACAACGGTGGACGGCAACTACTCCATGCGCTGCACCGTCACCGTGACCCAAAGCGTCACAGGCATCAACGTGTCGCCCGCGACGGCAAGCATCGCCGCCGGCTCCTCCAAAACGATCCGCGCTTCTGTCGAACCGTCGACCGCCACCTCCAAGGGCGTCACCTGGTACAGCTCCAACGAAAAAGTCGCCACGGTCAACAGCCGCGGCATCGTGATCGGCGTTGCGCCGGGTACGGCTACCATCACCGCGCTGACCGATGAGGGCGGCTATAGCGACACCTGTACCGTCACCGTCTATGTGGCGCAAAGCGGTGTCAAGATCAATTCCGATAAAGTCACCGTGGCCAAGGGCAGCAAAACTGTGCTGACCGCCACGATCACGCCCGCGAACGCGACCGACCAAAAACTGACCTGGTCGTCCGACAACACCAACGTGGCCACGGTCAACCAGGCCGGTCAGGTCAACGGTATTGCCAAGGGTTCCGCCGTCATCACAGTCAAAACCGAAGACGGCAAACTGAAAGACACCTGTCTGGTCGAAGTCGTCCAGCTCGCTACGAGCCTGAAGCTCGATTACACCACGCTGCAGCTTGATGTGGGCAAGACCAAGACCCTCACCGCAACGATGAAGCCCAAGAGCGCGTCGAACCTCAAGGTCAAGTGGTCCTCGTCCGACAAGAGCGTGGCCACCGTAGACGGCAAAGGCAAGGTCACCGGTATCAAGGCCGGCACCGCTACGATTAAGGTTGTTTCCGGCGACAAAAACGTGTCCACCACCTGCAAAGTCACCGTTATCCAGCGTGTGACCAGCATCAAGTTTAAAGAGAGCACACCCACCGTCAAGGTCGGCAAGACCAAACGGCTTGCCGTGACAACGTTGCCGCTGACCGCCAGCGAAACGGCCTTCACCTGGACAACGTCCAACAAGAAGATCGCCAAGGTCAGCAAGACCGGCAAGGTCCGGGGTGTCAAACCCGGCACCGTGACCATCACCGTCACCAACGCGGACGGCTCCGCAAAGGCAAAATGCCGCCTGAGCGTGCTGCAGGGTGTGACCGGGATGAAATTCGATAAATCCGCCCTGACTGTTGCAAAGGGCAAAAACGCAACGCTCAAAGCCAATATCGAACCGTCCAACGCCGCCGATAAAAAGGTGATCTGGACGTCGTCCAACAACGACGTCGCCACCGTGAACGCCAACGGCGTGATCACCGCCAAAGCTGTGGGTTATGCCGTGATTACCGGCAAAACCAACGACGGCGCCTTCACCGATACCTGCCGCGTCAACGTGGTCTACGGTGTAAAGAGAGTCAAGCTCAACAAGACGAGCGCCACGCTCGAAGTGGACGAAAAGATGACGCTGACGCCGACGATTTCGCCGGCCAACGCCAGCAACAAGGACGTCAAATGGACGTCGTCCGACAAGCATGTGGTCAAGGTTTCCAAGAAGGGCGTTGTCACCGCCGTGGCCAAGGGTACGGCCGTGATTACCGTCTCCACCGTGGACGGCGGCTACACCGCCACCTGCAAGATCAGTGTGGTCAAAAAGGCCACCGGCGTCAAAATCAGCCGCACCAAGGCGACGGTTGAAAAGGGCGACACCTATCAGTTGACCGCCTCCGTGCGGCCGACCGACGCCACGGTCCGCACCGTGAAATGGGCGTCCTCCAACAAGAAGGTCGCCACGGTCAGTCAGAAGGGTCTCGTCACTGCGATTGCGGCGGGTACCGCGAAGATCACCGTCAAATCGACCGACGGCGGCTTCAAAAAGACCTGCGTCATCACCGTGCACGTCACGCCGAAATCCATCACACTCAACAGAAATTCCGCGACGCTGAGCACTGGCAAAAAGCTGCGGCTCACCGCGTCGATTGCCCCGTCCGACGCGACCAAGACCGTGGTTTGGACCTCCAGTAACCCGAAGGTCGCCGCTGTCAGCACCAAGGGCGTTGTCACCGCGCGCAAGGGCGGCAAAACGACCATCACCGCCACGACGGACAACGGTCTGCGCGCCACCTGCAGCGTGACCGTTAACCAGCTTGTGACAAAGGTTCAGTTAAGCAAAACAGCTCTGACGCTTTCGCCCAACGAACGCGCCACACTGACCGCCAAGGTCAGCCCGTCGTCTGCCGTCTATCAGACTGTGGAATGGACGAGCGACAACACCAGAGCGGCCAAGGTCAACCAAAAGGGCGTTGTCACTGCCGTTGCGCCGGGCTCGGCTACGATCACCGCCAAGAATCTTGCCGGCGATGTGAGCGCCGTATGCAAAGTGACCGTGCGCAAAGCGGTTACAAGCGTGTCGCTTGATGAAAAATCGTTGTCGATTACTGCGCCGAAAACCGCAACGCTGACCGCAACCGTTTCGCCGGCCGACGCCACCAACCGCAGCGTCCGCTGGACGTCCTCCGACCCGTCGGTTGCAACCGTGTCCGACAAGGGGCTTGTGACCCCGGTCAGCTCCGGTGAAACGACCATCACCGTGCAGACGATTGACGGCGGGCTGAAAGCGAGCTGCACTGTCAGCGTGACTGTGCCCGTCACCGGGATCAGCGCACCGGCCGAAAAGACCTTCTACGTCGGCCAAAAGACGTCGCTCGGCATCACAACAGTGCCGGCAGGCGCCACCAACCGCGCCATCGCCTACACCATCGCCGACCCGTCGATTGCCACAATCAGCAGCACCGGCGAGATTGAACCGCTGAAAAACGGCATGACCTCCGTCACCGCCAAAACCGCCGAGGGCGGCTTCTCCAAAACGATGCGTATCATCGTGGAAACCCGGGTGACCGGTGTGACGCTGGACAAAAAAGAGCTCAAGCTCGGCGTCGGCGACACCCAGCGGCTCATCGCCTCTGTGGCGCCCACCACGGCGACCAATAAAAAGGTGCTGTGGAAGAGCAGCAACGAAAACGTGGCTATTGTCAGCGAGACCGGCGTTGTCACGGCAAAAGCGCTCGGCGCGGCGATCATCACTGCCGCCACCGAAGACGGCAACAAAGTTGCGACCTGCCCCGTCACCGTGCTGGTGCCGCTGCAGTCCATTGCGCTCAGCAGCAGCACGCTGCGTTTGACCCGCGGCGAAACCGCGACGCTGACCGCAACGGTCACACCCGAAAACGCCACCTATCCCACCGTGGTGTGGACCAGCGACAATTCCAAGATCGCCTCGGTCAGCTCCAACGGCGTTGTCACGGCGAACGACCGCGGCAACTGCGTGATCACCGCCGCCAGTGAAGACGGCACGATCGTTGCCACCTGTGTGGTCGCCGTCAGCGAAGTGATATAAGCACAAAAAGCTTCCGTATTTTACGGAAGCTTTTTTGTGCAGGGCCAAGGGGAAAGGGGAAAGATAATTCTTTTGCCGCAATGCACAGCGTCCGACGCGTCACTATGCACGAAGCACGGTGCACAGAAAAGCACTCCGCGGGAGACACTTCGAAAGGAAGGTGTCTCCCGCTGCTTTTGTAATCAACCGTAACGATGGAATACAGAGGACAGATTCAATGCTATTTACGGAGGAGTACTTAAAACGAAAGATCAAATTGACAATGAGCAGAACGGGCTTCATTGCACCCGCCGGGGTGACTTCTATTATCCAAACCTTGTTTATTCCAAAAACGACTATCTGCCCCTCGGTAAGTCCGGCATGCTGCGTAAACCATATCTTAAAGAAATCTTCAAGGCACTGTTCAACAAGATGCTGCTTTTGGACGAGCTTTGCCCGCATCTGCTGGAGGTTGACAAACAGGCACACGACACCACACCATCGTTGCCCGCATGAAACAAGGACGCGGCGTCACCGAACAGCTCAAAGCCGACGACCAGTGGAGCCGGGTGCAGAAAATGGGCTATATCCACAATGCCGCAGAAGTGTTTGTTTTGCGGGAGGTGGTAAATCATTGAAAACCGTCGCTGGATTCCGGGAATCAGTGCCCGTGCATTCGACCGTTACACAACCCAAAAGATCCGTTCGTTCCCCGAAAACGACTGTCTGCTCCTTTTTTCTTGCAATCTTTCGGCATCTCTGCTATGATAGGGACAGTAAAACGAACCAAAGGACGGTATGGGGTATGAACATTGCCATCTGCGACGATGAAATCTTTGAGACCGAGCATCTCGAACAGTTGATCAACACCTACGCGCAGCAGCGCGACTACGATCTGCACTGCCGGCGGTTCACGTCCGGCGCGGCGCTGCTGGGCCAGGAGGAGAAGTTCGATCTGTATTTTCTCGACTACAAAATGGGCGAGATGAACGGCGTGGAGCTGGCGCAAGCGCTCAAGGAAAAGTTTCACCGCTCGGTGACCGTCTGCTTTTTGACCAACTACGAAGCGGCGGCGCTCGAGGTGATCAATAACCGCGTCTATGCCGACGGCTTTTTGAAAAAGCCGGTGGAGCCAAAGCTGCTGTATGACAAGCTCGAGCAGTTCTATCGCGCGTCGTTTTCCGGACGGCTGGAGTTGAAAAAGGGGAAAGGGTATCAGACCGTTTATACCCAGGAGGTCATGTATATCGAAGCCGACGGCAAACGCTCGACTTTCCACTTTGCCGACCGCACGGAAAACTATAACTACCTGTTGACAAAGCTGGAATCGGAGGTGCTGCACAACGTGTGCTTTTATCGCATCCACCGCTCGTTTATCGTGAATCTCCAATATGTTCTGCGCTACGACAGCAAAACCGTTACCCTGACCGACGGCACGGTTTTGCCGCTCAAAACGCGCAATTTCCGCGACGTCTACCGGGACTTTCTGTTTCAATCGAACAGCTAAAACGGAGGTGCTGCTATGGATGGCATTCTTGCCGGCATCGGGCATTCGCCCGTGCTGTATGCGCTGCTGGCGGCGGTGAATATGGCGCTCAGCGCGGCCATCGATTTTACGGCGGCGGATCTGCTGTTTCGCGTCCGCCCGCGCAAAAATTGGGCCTTGCTCGCGCTGTGCGGCGTGCTGCTGCTGGCTGTCGGCGGGCTGCGGCCGTTTGCGTTCGGCACGAGCCTGCAGGCGGTGCAGATGTGGAACCTCGGCTCAACGCTGCTGCCGTTTTTGTGCGCGCCGGTGCTCTATCCGATTCGCGTGTGCTGGAAACCGATGCTCGCGATTCTCGGCTATGAATTTGTGGCGGCAGTCAAATATATCATTTTGCTGCTGTTTTTCAATTATGACAACGACAATGTCAACGATCCGCTCGAGCTCGTGGTGGAGCTGGTGCTGCACGTTGCGGTGCTGCTGCTGCTCGTTTTTTTGCTGCAGCGCTTTGCCCAAAGGCGCGATTTGCCGATTGCCGTGACGCGCATGGGTGCGGTTTTGTATCTGCTGATCGTGGCGACGGTCGTGGTCTTTATGGTCTCGATTTCGCTGCTCGGTTCGGTCTATTCCGAAGAGGATCAGGCGCGGTTCGCCTTTACGCTGCTCAACATCCCGCTGTTTGCGGCAACTGTGACCTATGCGGCCCTGAGCGTTTCCAAAAGCCGCCAGCAGGAAAAGGCCTATAAGGAGCAGCTCAATCAGCAGATCCGGCACTACGAGATGATGGAAAAAATGAACGAGGATCTGCGCGAATTCCGCCACGATCTGCCGAAGATGCTGCGGCCGTTTGAGGCGTATGCGGCCGGCGACGATTCCGCGGAGGCCAAACGGATCGCCCAAAAGCTGTCCGGTTTTGCTTCGGGCCACGGTACGCGCTACAACACCGGCAACTACCGGCTCGACACGGTGCTGTTCTGTCAGCAGCAGATCGCGCAAAAAGACGGCATCACGATCAACTATACCTTCGGCTCCGTGTTTCCGGCGGAGGGCATCGACCCGGACGATCTGTATGTGATCTTTCCGAATGCGCTCGACAACGCGATTGAAGCGTGCCGCAAGGTCGGCGAGCCGTGCGAGATCACGATCACGTCGCGCATCCGCGAAAACGAGGTGCTCGTCACCATTCGGAACCCTGTGGCGGAAAAAGTCACTGTGCGCGGCGGGGTGCCGCAGACGGACAAGAAAGACAAAAAGCTGCACGGCTACGGCTACCGCAGTATGAGAAAAGCCGCCGCCAAATACGGCGACGACAACATGGATTTCAAGCTCGAAAACGGAACCTTCACCTTGCGGTTCAATTTGACATTCAAACAAAACGGCACGGTCTGACCGCGCCGTTTTTTATTCGCTCAAAGGGATCAGTGCTTGCGGAACCAGCCGAGGATGATGCTGATCAGGCTCTTTTCCGTGCCGGTCGATTCTTTCACCAAGTCATTATTCAACTGCGTGACATAATCAGCGAGTGCATATTCCTCAATCATGTGTGATCTCCTTTCTTCTGTTTTCATGCACCGAAATTCTAACACATTTACTTGTAAAAGTAAATAGTTTTTACGAATTTTAAAAAAATATTTTATGCACTTTAAACAGAAAACATCATTCATTCCCCGCAAAGCATCGTTCATTCCCTTTTGCTTGACTTTTTCGCAATTATTGTTAAAATAGAAACGGCAGATTCTATTCTTATTTTGTCACAAGGGAGAATGTAGGATGAAACAGATAAAAACGCTTTTCTTTGTGTTGCTCACGCTTGCGCTGGTGCTCTCGCTCGGCATCTGCGCCGCCGCGGAAGGCGGAGACGAACCATTGATCACAATTGTTGAAAGTGGTGACTGCGGCGCGGACAGCGATGTGCAATACAAACTGTACAGCGACGGTCTGCTGGAGATCACCGGTACCGGAATCATTAAAAGCTCTGCATTCGAGGAACGTACGGATATTTTGCAGGTCACGATCGGGGAAAACGTCTCTGGAGCAGGCCTTTATGCGTTCAATCACTGTCTGAACCTTGAGAGCGTCACGCTTCCCAGGACGTTTCAGACGACGATCGGCGACAACTTTTATTATTGTCCC